>NZ_JASCXL010000033.1:0-81685 GCF_030010595.1 Streptomyces sp. CC224B
GGCCGCCCCTGGACCCCGCTTTTCGGCGCTCCGCGCCTCGTCCCCAAACGCCGGACGGGCTCTCCAGCGCGGCCCGGCGAAAATTCCAGCCCGTCCGGCGTTTGAGGACGAGCGCGCCAGCGCGATTGCGGGGGTCCAGGGGGCGGAGCCCCTTGGTTTCGGAGAAGGGGCGGGTCTGGGGCGCCCCGCGCAGGCCCGGCCCCCCGAGGTCGGAGGCTCGTACGAACGTACAAGCGTCGCCCACCCCCCACCTCGGACACCCGGCCAAAGCCCCCCGCCCGGCCGGGCTAGGCTGACCCCGTGAAGGTCCTCGTCATCGGCAGCGGTGCCCGCGAACACGCCCTGTGCCGCTCCCTGTCCCTCGACCCCGCGGTCACCGCCCTGCACTGCGCGCCCGGCAACGCCGGCATCGCGGAGGTCGCCGAGCTGCACCAGGTCGACGCCCTCGACGGTGCCGCCGTGACGGGCCTCGCCCGCGCGCTGGAGGCGGACCTCGTCGTCGTGGGGCCGGAGGCGCCCCTCGTCGCCGGTGTCGCCGACGCCGTACGGGAGGCGGGTATCCCGTGCTTCGGGCCGTCCCGGGAGGCCGCCCGCCTGGAGGGCTCCAAGGCCTTCGCGAAGGACGTGATGGCGGGTGCCGGGGTCCCCACCGCGCGTTCGTACGTCTGCACGACGGACGAGGAGATCGACGAGGCCCTCGACGCCTTCGGCGCGCCGTACGTCGTCAAGGACGACGGCCTCGCCGCGGGCAAGGGCGTCGTCGTCACCGGCGACGTCGAGGAGGCCAGGGCGCACGCCCGCGCCTGCGGCCGCGTCGTCATCGAGGAGTTCCTCGACGGCCCGGAGGTGTCGCTGTTCGCCGTCACCGACGGCGAGACCGTCGTCCCGCTGCGTCCCGCCCAGGACTTCAAGCGCGCGCTCGACGGCGACGAGGGCCCCAACACCGGCGGCATGGGCGCCTACTCGCCGCTGCCGTGGGCCGACCCCAAGCTCGTCGACGAGGTGCTCGAGACGGTGCTCCAGCCGACCGTCGACGAACTGCGCCGCCGCGGCGCGCCGTTCTCCGGCCTGCTGTACGCGGGGCTGGCGATCACCGGCCGCGGCGTCCGCGTCATCGAGTTCAACGCCCGCTTCGGCGACCCCGAGACGCAGGTCGTCCTGGCCCGGCTCAAGACTCCGCTCGCGGGCGTCCTGCTGGCCGCCGCCAACGGCACGCTCGCCGACCTGCCGCCGCTGCGCTGGAGCGACGACGCGGCCGTCACCGTCGTCATCGCCTCGCACAACTACCCCGGCACCCCGCGCACCGGCGACCCCGTCGAGGGGCTCGACGAGGTGGCGCAGCGGGACGCCCCGCACGCGTACGTCCTGCACGCGGGGACCAGGCGCGACGGCGACGCGATCGTCAGCGCGGGCGGCCGCGTGCTGTCCGTGACCGCCACCGGGTCCGACCTGGCCGAGGCCCGCGAGCGCGCGTACGCGGCCGTGGCCCGCATCCGGCTCGACGGCTCCCAGCACCGGACGGACATCGCCGAGCAGGCAGCCGGCGGGCTCTGAGCGCAGACCCCGCGGATCCCACGGGCCCCACGGCCCTCGCGGGTCTCGCCGCCCACGGCCGCCGCCCGGCGCCGCGCGCCAGGCTCCCGGCGTCCGGCGTCCGGCGTCCTGCTCCCGGCTTCCGAGGCCATGACCTCACGTAACGTGACGTCATGGCCTCCAGTCGTCCCAACGGTCCCAGCGATCCCAGTCGTCCCCGTAGTCACAGCGGCCCCGGCGTTCCCCGTCTGCTGTACGTCACCGACCTCGCCTACGAGGCCCGCGGGCGGCGCTACTGCGACGAGGACATCCAGCTGTCCGCGCGGCTGCGCGAGGACTTCGACGTCGCGCTGTGCCATCCGCTGGACGCGGCCGCGCTGATGGACGGCTTCGACCTGGTCGTCGTACGCAACAGCGGGCCCGTCATCCACTACCAGGAGGCGTACGACGCCTTCCGCAGTCGCGCGCTGCGCGACGGCGTACGCGTCTACAACCCGCTCACCGGCCGCGCCGACATGGCGGGCAAGCGCTACCTCGTCGAGCTGACGGGCGCGGGCCTGCCGGTCATCCCGACCGTCGACCGCCCGGAGGACCTCGACCGGCTGCCCGAGGCGGCGGCCTACGTGATCAAGCCGGAGTTCGGCGCGGACTCCATCGGGCTGCGGACGGTCGGCCGCACGGACCTGACCCGCCTGGACTTCCGCGAGCACGGCGGGCTCCTCGCGCAGCCCCGGATCGACTTCCGCTACGAGGTGTCCTTCTACTTCGTCGACGACACCTTCCAGTACGCGCTGTACGCACCCCGGCCGGAGCGGCGCTGGCACCTGGAGCCCTACGTCCCGACCACCGAGGACCTGGACTTCGCACGGCGCTTCATCGCCTGGAACACCCTGTCCCACGGCATCCAGCGGGTCGACGCCTGCCGGGCGCCGGACGGGCGGCTGCTCCTGGTCGAGCTGGAGGACCTCAACCCGTACCTGTCGCTGGAGGCCCTGGGCACCCGGGAACGGGAGGCCTTCGCGGAGAGCCTGACGGCCTCGCTCCGGCGTTTCCTCGCGGCCGGAACCTGACGGTCACCTTTACCCAAAGCCATTCCATCGAGTGACCGCTCGGCCATCCGGCTGACGCTGCCCCACGTCCCAACTAGGGTGCGGCGCAGGGGTTCAGGCACCCGGCAGCCAAACAGCCCACCGGCATTGCGATGTCAGTGGCGGGTGCCACAGTGGGGGAGTGAGCAACGCCAACGACGTGCGCCGCCGCCGGCTCCGGCCGACGGCCGGGCTGTAGGCAGCAAGGGGGTGTCTTCGGTCGTGTCAGGAATGGGTGAGGAGGCGGGCGCGCGGGCCGCGCGCTCCCGGGCTCTTGCGGTGCTGCGTATTCGCGGCAGGGCGCTGGCCGTCGCCCTGCTGCCCGCGGCCGTCGCCGTCGTGCTGCTGGCCGCCACGGCCATGGGCCATGTGCAGGGCGCGGGCTGGGCCGCCGTCCGCTGGGCCGTCACGGCCCTCGCGGTGGTCGTCCTCTGCGCCGCCGCGGTCGTCGCCCTGGTGGTGGCCCGCGCCAGACCGGCCCTGAGCCCGACGGTCCCGATCACGGAGGCCGCGGCGCCGGACCTGTACCGCCTGGTGCGGGACCTCGCCGACCGCCTGGACGTGCCCGCGCCCTCCGCCATAGCGCTCACCCCGGACTGCGACAGCTGGCTGGAGGACCGTACGCACCCGGCCCACGACGCGTGCCGCCGCCGGTCGGCGAGGTCTTCGGGTTCTTCGGAGGCTTCGGGGAACTCGCACTCCGCGGCGTCGGCCGAAGCGTCCGGGACAGGGTCAGCGCGGACGTCCGCCGAGGCCCTCGGCGACCCGGACCCCGGGCGGATACGCGGCGGGCGCGGAGCCCGGCGCGTGGCCCCCGCGGCCCCGGTGCTGGTCATCGGCTCGCCCTTCCTGTGGTGGATGCGGGTCGGCGAGCTGCGGGCGGTCCTCGCCCCGGTGGTCGCGGGCACGGGCCCCTCGGCCCACCCGGACATAGCGGCCGCACGCCGCTTCGTACGCGGTCTGGACGCGGCCGTCGCGGTCGCCGTGGTCCCCGGCCGCGGGCCCGTGGCGCGCACCGTCCTCGGCGGGGTCGGCCGGGTGGCGCGGCTGCTGCTGCGGAGCTGCCGTACGCACGCGGCGGAGATGGAGCGCGGCGTCGCCGCGGCCGCCGCCGAGCGCGCCCAGACGGTGGACTACGGCGCCCGGATCGTCGCCCAGGAGCAGGTGGGCCTGGCGTACGCGGGCTGGGACCGGCTCCTGACCCGGGTCGCGCTGCCCGCCTGGCGCATGGGCCGCTGGCCCTCGCGGCTCGACGCGGGCGTGGTCTCCGCGCTCACCGAGCTCTCCCGCAGGGACCGCCTGGCCGACGGGTTCGCCTCGCGCCTCGGCGAGCGGCCCGCCTGCGACCTCCTGGAGGAGCCCGGCGCGGTGGACGAGGCGGCCTCGCTGCTGGCCGCCCGGTTGTTCCACGGGGGTCCCGCCGAGGCCGGTCCGGGCTGGGCCCCGGTGGCCTGGCAGGAGTATCCGGACGAGGTCGTCGACCGCAAGTGGCGCATGGACGCGGCCCGGCTGCACCGGGTGCTCGACTCGCTCGGCGTCAGCCGCTCCTCCGACCCCGAGGGACCCGACCCCGAGGGCCCGACCCTCGGGCGCGTCCTCGACCACCTGACCGACCCGGCAGCCGCGGCGACCGACCCGGAGACCGCGGGCGCCGACCCCCACGACGCGGCGGTCGACCGCTACGACGGGGTCGTAACCGGCCCTTACGGCGTCCACGGCGGCGACGAGGGCACGGATGTCGCAGACGTGGCAGATGTGGCAGATGTGGCAGAGGTCCCGGGCGCCACGGGTGCCACGGGTGCCGCGGACGACGCGGCCCACGCGGCTCGCGCGGTCAACGCGCCCGACGCCGTCAACACGGTCACCCCAGTCCACGCGGGCAGCGGGGCGAGCATGGACGGCGTTGACGATGTTGACGGTGTTGACCGTGTTGACGGTGCGCGCAACGCAGACGGTGCGGCCGCCGCAGACACTGCAGGCACCGCAGACGCCGTAGGGGACGAAGACGTCGCAGTGGACGAAGGCGTCGCTGTGGACGAAGACGCCGTAGTGGACCAAGACGCCCTGGTGGACGAAGACGCCGAAGACGACCGGCCCGAAGGCCCCGGCAGTCTGCTCGCCGCCGGGCTCAGTGCCGAGCTGGCCCGCGAGGAGGCCGCCGCCCCCGCCCGGCCCGTGCCCACCGGGCCGTCGCCGGACGGCGCGCTCTGGGACGACGGGGCACTGCCCCTGTTCCCGCTCCAGCCGCCCCGCACCGGCCGGGAGCTGCTCGCCGACCACGTCTCGGCGCTGGTGTGCTGCGCGGCCATAGACACGGCCGGCGCGGTGCCGGGCCTCGACTGGCTGGACGGTCCGTCCCTGCTCATAGGGGGTGAGCGCGCGGCCGACCTCACGCCCCGGGTCCTCACCCTGGTCGAGGAGGGCGACCCCGGGCCCCTCCGCGCCTGGCTCGCGGAGCAGGGCGTCCGCCCGGAGAAACCCCTCCGCCTCGTGTGACGCCCCGCCCCCACGGCGCCCAGAGGGCCCCGGGCCGTACCGGAAGGGCGGCGTTCCGGTCTTGCGAATTCACGACGAACGGTAACGGGCCGCGTGCGTAATGTGATGTGCTGGGTCCGGGAAAGGGAAAGACCGCCGCGGCACCGCGGGGGCTCCGCCTCCGCACCGGCACCGGGCCAACGACCACGCAGCGGCGGAGAACGGGCTCGGGAGCGAGGGAGGGGACTACGCATGGGACCGGAGCCGATCCGCCGCTGGGAGTCGGGCGCCCTCGCCCACGCCGTCACCGACCCCTTCGGCCAGGGCCCGCTGCCCTGGCTCCGGGGCGCGGAGCACTACTTCGACGACACGGGCCAGGTCGTCCCCTGGTACGTGGACCACGCACCGGCGCCCGGCGCCACCGGGCCGCGGCACATCCCGATGGCGCGCACCGGCGGCGGCCCGCGGACCGCCGACGACGTGCGCCGGCAGATCAAAGGGTTCACGGGCACCGGCGCCGCCGCCCCGGGTGAGGCGATCGACTTCCACATCACGGTCGACCCGCCGCAGCAGTTCAGCGTGGACATCTACCGCATCGGCCACTACGGCGGCGACGGCGCGGCGAAGATCACCACGAGCCCGCGCCTGTCCGGCATCGTGCAGCCCCCGCCGCTCACCGCCGACCGCACCGTCTCGTGTCACCACTGGTGGCTGTCCTGGCGGCTCCAGATCCCCTCGTACTGGAACATCGGCGCGTACGTCGCCGTCCTCACCACCGTCGACGGCTACCGCTCGCACGTGCCGTTCACCGTCCGCGACAGCCTCGTCCAGGGCGAGTTGGGCCACGCCCCCTCCGCCGACCTGCTCGTCGTGCTGCCGGACATCACCTGGCAGGCGTACAACCTCTACCCGGAGGACGGCCGCACCGGCGCGAGCCTGTACCACGCCTGGGACGAGCACGGCAGGCTCCTCGGCGAGAGCGAGGCCGCGGTCACGGTCTCCTTCGACCGGCCGTACGCGGGCGCGGGGCTGCCGCTGCACGTCGGCCACGCCTACGACTTCATCCGCTGGGCCGAGCGGTACGGCTACGACCTCGCCTACGCCGACGCCCGCGACCTGCACGCGGGCCACGTCGACTCCACCCGCTACCGGGGCCTGGTCTTCCCCGGCCACGACGAGTACTGGTCCCCGGCGATGCGCCGCACCACCGAGCTGGCCCGGGAGAGCGGCACGTCCCTGGTCTTCCTGTCGGCCAACACCATGTACTGGCAGGTGGAGTTGGGCCCGTCCCCGTCGGGCGTCCCGGACCGGCTGCTGACCTGCCGAAAACGCCGCGGGCCCGGCAAGGCCGCCCTGTGGCGCGAGGTCGACGTACCGGAGCAGCAGCTCATGGGCATCCAGTACGCGGGCCGCGTACCCGAGCCGCACCCGCTCATCGTCCGCAACGCCGACCACTGGCTGTGGGAGGCGACCGGCGCGCACGAGGGCGACGGGATCCCGGGCCTGGTCGCGGGCGAGGCCGACCGCTACTTCCCGCGCACGGCGCTGCCCGCGCACCAGGACCGCATCCTGCTCGCCCACTCGCCGTACGAGGACGGCGAGGGCACCGTCCGGCACCAGGAGACGTCGCTGTACCGGGCCCCGTCCGGGGCGCTCGTCTTCGCCTCGGGCACCTTCGCCTGGTCCCCGGCGCTCGACCGGCCCGGCCACGTCGACGCCCGCGTGCAGCGCGCCACGGCGAACCTCCTGGACCGCATCTGCAAGCGCGACTGAGCCGATGGGGGCCGACCCCGGGCGCTCCGGCCGACCCTTGGCCAAGACCATCCTCCGCATACGGGAGAATCGGAGCACTCAGACAGAACCACGGGGAGGAACCGTGTCCGGATTCGTCGAAAAGCCTGAACCGATCCAGGTTCCGGGTTTGGTGCATCTGCACACCGGCAAGGTGCGCGAGCTGTACCAGAACGAGGCGGGCGACCTCGTCATGGTGGCGAGCGACCGCATCTCCGCCTACGACTGGGTGCTGCCCACGGAGATCCCCGACAAGGGCCGGGTGCTCACGCAGCTCTCCCTGTGGTGGTTCGACCAGCTCGCCGACCTGGCGCCGAACCACGTGCTCTCCACGGAGCTGCCGCCCGGCGCTCCCGCCGACTGGGAGGGCCGCACCCTGGTCTGCCGGCGCCTGGAGATGGTCCCGGTCGAGTGCGTCGCGCGCGGCTACCTGACGGGCTCCGGCCTCGCCGAGTACCGGGAGACCCGCACCGTCTGCGGTCTCGCGCTGCCCGAGGGCCTCGTGGACGGCTCCGAGCTGCCCGCGCCGATCTTCACGCCCGCCACGAAGGCGGAGGTCGGCGAGCACGACGAGAACGTGTCGTACGAGGAGGTGGCCCGCCAGGTCGGCGCCGAGACGGCGGCCCAGCTCCGGCAGGCGACCCTGGCCGTGTACGGCAGGGCGCGGGACATCGCGCGGGAGCGGGGGCT
The DNA here is from genome assembly GCF_030010595.1 of Streptomyces sp. CC224B. Lineage (NCBI taxonomy): Bacteria > Bacillati > Actinomycetota > Actinomycetes > Kitasatosporales > Streptomycetaceae > Streptomyces > Streptomyces sp. CC224B. The sequence continues at coordinate 7,578 of NZ_JASCXL010000033.1, forward strand.
GATCCTCGCGGACACGAAGTTCGAGTTCGGCCTGGCCGCCGACGGCGGTGAGGACGCGGGCCTGGTCCTCGCCGACGAGGTGCTCACCCCGGACTCGTCCCGCTTCTGGCCCGCCGACGTCTGGGAGCCGGGCCACGCCCAGCCGTCCTTCGACAAGCAGTTCGTCCGCGACTGGCTGACCTCGCCCGCCTCCGGCTGGGACCGCGCGAGCGAGCAGCCGCCCCCGCCGCTGCCGCAGGATGTGGTGGACGCCACACGCGCCAAGTACGTCGAGGCGTACGAGCGGCTCACCGGGACCGCCTGGTAGCGGGCGGCCGGAGCACGAAGAAGCCCCCGGTCCAGGGAACCGGGGGCTTCTCGACGGAGCGGACGACCAGGTTCGAACTGGCGACCTCAACCTTGGCAAGGTTGCGCTCTACCAACTGAGCTACGTCCGCGCTGCGCCGAAGCGCGATAGCTACTATACCCAACCTCGCTCGCGTGCGAGACGCACTGCCGCGTGCCGGTTCTCCGCCCCGGTCTTGGTGACCGCCGAGGAGAGGTAGTTGCGGACCGTTCCCTGGGACAGCGAGGCGCGCTCGGCGATCTCCGCGATCGACGCGCCGTCGGCGGCGAGTTCGAGCACCTCCGCCTCGCGGGCGGTCAGCGGGGAGTCGCCCGCGGAGATCGCGTCGGCCGCCAACTCCTGGTCCACGTAACGCCGTCCGCTGTGCACGGTCCGGATGATCTCGGCGAGCTGCTGGGCGCTGACCGTCTTCGGCACGAAGCCGCGCACGCCGACCGCGAGGGCCCGCTTGAGGTGCCCGGGGCGGCCGTGGCTGGTCACGATCATGACCTGGCAGTCGGGGAGTTCCTGCCGCAGGGATGTGGCCACACTCACACCGTCCGCCCCCGGCATCTGGAGGTCGAGCACCGCCACGTCGGGCCGGTGGGCGCGCGCCATGGCGAGCGCCTCGGGGCCGGAGGCGGCCTCGGCGACGACGGTGAGGTCGTCCTCCAGCCGGAGCAGGGCGGCGAGGGCGCCGCGGATCAGGTGCTCGTCGTCGGCGAGCAGCACACGCACGGTCACGAGGCCTTCACCTCGGAGGGCTGCACGGCTTCCACGAGGTCGACGTTCTCCACAGGTACGACGTTCTCCACAGGTACGGCGGCTTCCGCGGGCTCTGTGCCGGACGGCCTGTCCGCAGGGGGCCGGGGCCTGGCGGCGGTCCTGGCCATGTCGCCGGGGCGGCCCTCCCGGCCGGGCCGGGGCCTGCCGCGGCGCCACCGCGGGCCCGCACCGGACGTACGGTTTCGTACGGCCTCGGGGCCGCCCCCGGACGCGCGCCCCGCGCGGGAGCGGTACGCCTTCCAGGCCCCGGGCGGGGGCACCGCCTCCGCCGGGGTGCCCTCCTCGGCCGGGCGCTCCTCGCCGGGCCCCGGTACCGGCACGCGCGCGGTGACGCGGAACCGGCCGTCGGCGGCGGAGTGCTCCAGCGTGCCGCCCACGGCGGCCAGGCGCTCGCGCAGCCCGGCGAGGCCGGTGCCGCGGGTGGCCGAGCGGCCCTCCGGCACCCCGTCGTTCTCGATGGTCAGCGTCGCCTGTCCCGCGGTGAGGGACACGGTGATGGCGCAGTGCTGCGCGTCGCCGTGCCGCAGCACGTTCGTGGTGCCCTCCCGTACCACCCAGCCGAGGGCCGACTGCGCCGCCGGCGGCAGTCCGGCGGGTTCCCCGGTGACCCGGCAGGTGATGCCGGCGGCCTCCAGGACGCCGTGGGCCCCGGCGAGTTCCACCCCGAGCTCCGCCTCGCGGTAGCCGCGGACGACCTCCCGGATCTCCCGCTGCGACTGCTGGGCGATCCGCTGCACCTCGACCATCTGGTCCACCGCCTCGGGCCGTCCGCGCCGGGCCAACTGCGCGGCGAGCTCGCTCTTGAGGGCGATGACGGCGAGGTTGCGCCCCATCACGTCGTGCAGGTCGCGGCCGAAGCGCAGCCGCTCCTCGGCGACGGCGAGGCGGGCCTCCACCTCACGGGCCCGGTCGGCCTCCCACATCACCGAGAGCGTCCAGGCACTGCACCGCGTACTGATCAGGGCGATCCCGGCGCCGAACGCGACGAGCGCGGCGATCACAAGCAGCCGGCCGTCGTGCACGCCGGCGGCGGCGAAACCCGCCAGGGTCACCGCCTCCATGGCCAGGAAGCGGGCGGCGAAGCCCCGCAGCGGCGCCAGGAAGCCGAGCGCCACGCAGTGCGGCACGACCATGAAGGCCACGACGAAGCCGATCATGTCGTCCTTCACGCCGTCGACGGCCTGGAGCGCGAAGGCGAGGGCGAACATGGCCGCCAGGAGGGCGCGGGACACGCTCACGTCGCGCGCGGGGTACGGGCCGCGCCCCAGGTAGTGGTCGAGCGCCCGGCGCATGCCGCGGTTCATGTGGACGCACTGCGCGGCGGCGGTCGCGAGCATCACCCAGCCGAGCACCTGCGCCGGCAGGTCGGGCCGCAGGTTCAGGCCGAGAGGCAGCGTGCCCCAGCTCACGAAGAGCATCCACGGCAGGGCGTGCCACATCACCACGGACTGCAGCTCGACCCGCTCGATCTTGCTCCGCTCGTGCCAGCCGCGCTGCACGGCACGCATCCGGCCGACCACCACGTCTTCCCTCCTCAGCGCCGTGGTTCCCAGCGGAACCACCGTCGTACAGCAAACACGCCGAGGGCGATCCAGGCCACCGCGACGGCGAGCGCGCCCAGGGCGTCGGCGGCCGACAGGTCACCGGTCCAGCCACCGCGGATCAGCTCGACCACCGGGGTCAGGGGCAGCAGCTCGCAGACGGCGGCGACCCGGTCCGGCATGACTTCCAGCGGAACCATCGTGCCGGAGCCGAAGAACGAAAGGAGCAGCAGCGGCATGGCCGCGACCTGCGCGTTCTCCACGCTGCGGCTGAAGCTCGCCGTCGCGGCCGCGAGGACGGGCCACAGGGCGAGGCCGAGCAGCAGCCCGAGCACGGCGTAGTGCGGCGCTTCCGGGGCGCCGACGTCGAGCAGCGCCACGCAGCCCGCGGCCAGCAGGAGGGACTGGAGGAGGCCGACGGCCACGGACGGCAGCGCGGCGCCAGCGAGGATCTCGGCGTCCCGCAGTTCGCCGGTGCGCAGCCGCTTGAGGACGAGCTCCTCGCGCCGGGCCGCGTACACGTTCACCAGCGCCGAGTACACGGCGAAGAGCAGGGAGAAGCCGATCGCGCCGGGCAGGACGACCGAGCCGACGGACAGGCCGGTGCCCTCGAGGTCCATCTCCGAGGCGCCGGCGCGCACGCTGAACGGCATCACGAGCGGCACGAAGAGCGCCACCACGAGCGTGCCCTTGCTGCGGCCGAGCAGGGTCAGCTCGGCCCGTGCGAGGGCCAGCAGACGCCGGGCCGGGGTGGTGCGCGCGGCCCGCCGCGCGGTGGCCGGGGGCGAGGTCATGGTGCTCATGCCGTCTCCTTGTCGAAAGCCTCGCCGGTGCCGGAGGCCCCGTGCGAACCCGGGGCCCCGTCGCTGCCGGAAGTGCCACCGGGAGAACCGTCCGTCCCGGCCATCTCCCGCGCGATCCGCAGGAACGCCTCCTCCAGCGACGCCGCGCGGATGTCGAGTCCGCGCAGTTCGACCCCGGCCTGCCGGGCCCAGAGCAGCAGTTCGGTCGCGGAGCGCTGGAGGGTGTCGGTCCGCAGGCGCACCGTACGGCCCGTCAGTTCGTGGCCGGTGACGCCGAGGGCGGCGAGCGGCGGCAGGTCGCCGAGGAAGTAGCCGTCGGGGAGTTCGAAGGAGATCCGCGCGGGCTGCGTGGCGACGACGTCGGCGACGGTCCCGGTGGCGGCGATCCGGCCCTCGTGCAGGATGGCGAGGCGGTCGGCGAGCTCTTCGGCCTCCTCCAGGTAGTGCGTGGTGAGGAGCACGGTCGTGCCCCGCTCCCGCAGGGCGCGCACCAACTCCCAGGTCTCGCGGCGGCCTTCGGCGTCGAGGCCGGTGGTGGGTTCGTCGAGGAAGAGCACCTCGGGGTCGCCGATGAGCGCCATCGCGAGGTCGAGCCGCCGCTTCTCGCCGCCGGAGAGCTGCTTCACGCGGGTGCCGCCGCGCCTGCCGAGGCCGACGGCCTCCAGCGCGTCGCCGACGGGTCCCGCGCCGCTGGTGCACCCGGCCCACATGCGGGCCGTCTCGGCGACGGTCAGCTCGGAGGGGAAGCCGCCTTCCTGGAGCATCACGCCGATGCGCGGCCGCACCTCGTCCCGTTCGCGGTACGGGTCGTGGCCGAGGACGCGGACGTGTCCGGCGGCGGGTGCGGTCAGGCCTTCGAGGACCTCGACGGTGGAGGTCTTGCCCGCGCCGTTCGTGCCCAGGAGGGCGAACAGCTCGCCCCGGGCCACGGTGAACGAGATCCCCCGGACCGCTTCGAAGCCGCCCGCGTAGGTCCGCCGCAGGCCGTCGACGTCGATCACTTGCTCAGTCATGGTCCAAGCGTCGTACGGCCGGGGCCGTCCCGGCAGTGCGGCCTGTCATCGGCACCCATGACAAATGTCAGACGGCGCGGCGGCCCGCCCCCGAACGAGCCGCTCCCGGACAAGCCGCCCCCGAACAACCGGCCCGTGACCCCGAGGGCCCCGGAACCCCCGGAACGGCAAGAAGCCCGGCGCCTGTGGCACCGGGCTTCTTCGTGGAGCGAACGACGAGGTTCGAACTCGCGACCTCAACCTTGGCAAGGTTGCGCTCTACCAACTGAGCTACGTTCGCATTGCCCCCGACCGGCTTCCACCGATCGGTGCGAGCACCAGCTTACCGCACCCGAATGGGTGACTGGCTCCTGGTGTGGAGCGGGTGACAGGAATCGCACACTGCGCCTTCCCCCTGGAAGGGGGATGTTCTACTACTGAACTACACCCGCACGCTGCTGTGGGGTTCGGCCTTTCGGCCTCGCCCCTCGGCGTGCTCCAGACTTTAGCTGATCAGCGGGGGTGCTGCGCAAGTCGGCTGCACAGCACCCCTGCGGCGCCCGTTAGTTCGCCGGCCCGCGCCCGTCAGCCCACGGGCCCGCGCCCGTCAGTTCGCCGCCTCGAAGGCCTCGTACACGCTCTTCGGGATGCGGCCCCGGGGCGGTACGTCGAGGCGGCGCGAGCGGGCCCAGGCGCGTACGGCCGCGGGGTCCGGCGTCACCGCCGTGTGCCGGTAGACCTTGCCGGACTTCGACCTCTTGCGGGCCGCCTGGAGGTACGGGTCCAGGGCCTTGCGGAGTTCCTCGGCATTGGATTCGTTGAGGTCGATCTCGTACGACTTCCCGTCGAGACCGAAGACGACCGTTTCCGCCGCTTCTGAGCCGTCGATGTCGTCATAGAGAGTGACCACGACACGCTGCGCCACGAATATCGGTCCTTTCGTGCGACGCCACCGCATATGACATGGGGTGATGCCGACTGTCCGGCAGTTTTGGACAAAGTATCGGCTATAGCCAATTCCTTTGTACAGTGCTCGGCATTGCAGGGGGAAGTCGGCGAAAACCCACCGCGTGTTCCGGCAGCCGGCCGGGGGTAAAACGGCACCGGCCCGCTTGTCAGCAGAGTGACCGGGGCGGGCCGTCCGGCGCAATGGCGCGCTGTGATCTTTTCCAGGATTTTCCGCGGCCGTCCCCGGGGTGGCACCCCGGTGACCAGCGCATCCCCGTAACGAAGTGACTGGCGTCACGTAGGTTTCTACGAATCTACGCGAGTAGAATTTTTGTACGGGTAGTCTGAAGGAACCTGCTCAGCACACGCAAGCAGCACACGCAAGCACCACACACCGGGAGTGCCAGTGGCACGCGTCGTAGTCGACGTCATGCTCAAGCCGGAGATCCTCGACCCCCAGGGACAGGCGGTGCAGCGTGCACTGCCGCGCCTCGGATTCCAGGGCATCTCCGATGTACGTCAGGGAAAGCGCTTCGAACTCGAAGTGGACGGGCCGGTGGACGACGCCGCGCTCGCCCGTATCCACGAGATGGCGGAAACCTTCCTCGCCAACACGGTGATCGAGGACTTCGTCGTAAAGGTCGAGGACGGCACGGCGGGAGCCGCGAAGTGACCGCCCTCCCGTCTCCCGCCGCCACCCTTGACGGAGGCCCTTCGGGCCGCGGGAACATTCGCATCGGAGTCGTCACATTCCCGGGGACCCTCGACGACCGTGACACGCAGCGCGCGGTGCGCGTGGCGGGTGGTGAGCCGGTGCCGCTGTGGCACCGCGACAAGGACCTCAAGCAGGTCGACGCCGTGGTGCTGCCCGGCGGTTTCTCCTACGGCGACTATCTGCGGGCCGGTGCCATCTCCCGGTTCTCGCCGGTCATGGAGTCGGTCGTCGACCAGGCCAGGGCGGGCATGCCGGTCCTCGGGATCTGCAACGGCTTCCAGGTCCTGACCGAGACGCACCTGCTGCCCGGCGCGATGCTGCGCAACAACCACCTGCACTTCATCTGCCGGGACCAGAAGCTGCGGGTCGAGACGGACAGGACCGCCTGGACGGCCGACTACACGCCGGGCCAGGAGATCTCCATCCCCCTGAAGAACATCGACGGCCGCTACGTCGCCGACGAGCGCACCCTCGACATGCTGGAGGCGGAGGGCCGCGTCGCCTTCCGCTACCTGGACATGAACCCGAACGGCTCGCTGCGCGACATCGCGGGCATCACGAACGAGGCGGGCAACGTCGTCGGCCTCATGCCGCACCCCGAGCACGCGGTGGAGCCGCTGGTCGGGACCGGCCGCACGGACGGCCTTGGATTCTTCACCTCGATCCTGAAGAAGCTGGTGGACGCCCGATGACCCTCGACACCGTCAAGCACGCGGCGGAGACCCCCGAGGCCGCGCAGCCCTGGAAGGAACTCGGCCTCAAGGAGGACGAGTACGCCCGCATCCGCGAGATCCTCGGCCGCCGCCCGACCGGCGCCGAGCTCGCCATGTACTCCGTCATGTGGTCCGAGCACTGCTCGTACAAGAGCAGCAAGGTGCACCTGAAGCAGTTCGGCGAGAAGGTCCCCGACAACGACGCGATGCTCGTCGGCATCGGGGAGAACGCGGGCGTCGTCGACGTCGGCCAGGGCTACGCCGTCACCTTCAAGGTCGAGTCGCACAACCACCCGTCGTACATCGAGCCCTACCAGGGCGCCGCGACCGGCGTCGGCGGCATCGTGCGCGACATCCTCGCCATGGGCGCGCGCCCGGTCGCGGTCGTGGACCCGCTGCGCTTCGGCGCGGCCGACCACCCCGACACCAAGCGCGTCCTGCCCGGCGTGGTCGCGGGCATCGGCGGCTACGGCAACTGCCTGGGGCTGCCGAACATCGGCGGCGAGGTCGTCTTCGACCCCTGCTACCAGGGCAACCCGCTGGTCAACGCCGGCTGCATCGGCGTCATGAAGCACGAGGACATCCACCTTGCGAAGGCGTCCGGGCCGGGCAACAAGGTCATCCTGTACGGCGCCCGCACCGGCGGCGACGGTATCGGCGGCGTCTCCGTGCTGGCCTCGGAGACCTTCGACTCCACCGGGCCCTCGCGCCGTCCCGCCGTCCAGGTCGGCGACCCCTTCCAGGAGAAGCTCCTCATCGAGTGCACCCTGGAGATCTTCCGGGAGGACCTGGTCGCGGGCATCCAGGACCTCGGCGGCGCGGGCCTGTCCTGCGCCACCAGCGAGCTGGCCTCGGCCGGTTCGGGCGGCATGCGCGTGGAGCTGGACACGGTCCCGCTGCGCGACTCCTCGCTCTCGCCGGAGGAGATCCTCATGAGCGAGTCGCAGGAACGCATGTGCGCGATCGTGGAGCCGGACAAGGTCGGCCGGTTCCTGGAGATCTGCGAGAAGTGGGACGTCATCGCGACCGTCATCGGCGAGGTGACGGACGGCGAGCGCCTGGAGATCTTCTGGCACGGCGAGCAGATCGTCGACGTGCCGCCGCGCACCGTCGCCCACGAGGGTCCCGTCTACCACCGGCCGTACGAGCGCCCGTCCTGGCAGGACGCCCTCCAGGCCGACGACGCGGGCAGGCTCCCCCGGCCCGCCACCCCCGAGGCGCTGCGGGACCAGGTCCTGCAGGTCGTGGCGTCCCCGAACCAGGCGTCCAAGGCGTGGATCACCGACCAGTACGACCGCTTCGTGCAGGGCAACACGGTGCTCGCGCAGCCCGAGGACGCCGGCATGATCCGCGTCGACGAGGAGACGAACCTCGGCGTCGCGATGGCCACCGACGGCAACGGCCGGTACGCGAAGCTCGACCCGTACGCGGGCGCGCAGCTCGCGCTCGCCGAGTCGTACCGCAACGTCGCGGCCTCCGGCGCCAAGCCGCTCGCCATCTCCAACTGCCTGAACTTCGGCTCGCCCGAGGACCCGGCGGTGATGTGGCAGTTCGCCGAGGCCACCCGCGGCCTCGCGGACGGCTGCCTGGCGCTGGGCACCCCGGTGACCGGCGGCAACGTCTCGCTGTACAACCAGACCGGCGAGACGGCGATCCACCCCACGCCGGTGGTGGCCGTGCTCGGCGTCATCGACGACGTCACGCGCCGTACGCCGATCGCCTTCACGGAGGAGGGCCAGCTCCTCTACCTGCTCGGCGACACGCGGGAGGAGTTCGGCGGCTCGGCCTGGGCGGGGGTCGTCCACGACCACCTCGGCGGGCTTCCGCCCGAGGTCGACCTGGAGCGGGAGCGGCTGCTCGCCGACATCCTCATCTCGGCCTCGCGCGACGGCATGATCGACGCCGCGCACGACCTGTCCGACGGCGGCCTGATCCAGGCGGTCGTCGAGTCCTGCCTGCGCGGCGGGACCGGCGCCCGGCTCGTCGTGCCGGACGCGCTGTCCACCGGTGGCTCCGCCACGGGCGACGCGTTCACGTTCCTGTTCTCCGAGTCGGCGGGCCGGGCGGTCGTGTCCGTGCCGCGCAGCGAGGAGCTGCGGTTCACCGACATGTGCGCGGCGCGGGGCCTGCCCGCCACGCGCATCGGCGTGGTGGACGGGGACGCCGTGGAGGTGCAGGGCCAGTTCTCCCTCGGCCTCGACGAGCTGCGGGCCGCGCACACGGAGACCATTCCGGCGCTCTTCGGCTGACCCGCTCCGGCCACGCCCGCGGTGTTCGCGGGCGCGCGGTCCCCCGGCCCCGTCCGTACGCGGACGGGGCCTTCGCCGTTCCCGTTCGAGTTCGAGTTCCGCGGGCACCCTTGACTTGTGATTACGTAATTACGTAAGTTCCATGCATGGAACTTGAGGAGCGCGTCGCCGAACTGGAGCGCCGCGTCGCCGCCCTCGAAGGCGCCGACCGGCCCGGACCCGTCGTCGGCGAGGGGGACTTCTGGGCGCTGGACGGCTGGAAGGCCCAGCTCGCGGACGTCGGCGCGGCCGACGGAGGCGTGCTGTTCACCGGCGCGGTGCGGCTCCCGACCGGGCAGCGGTACGACTGGCAGTACGGCCAGGTGACCGAGGACGTGCTCGCGGCGGACCTGGCGACCGCGGCCGAGTCGTTCGCCGCACTCGGGCATCCGGTGCGGCTCCGGCTGCTCCGCGAGATCCTCGGCGGCCGCCGTACCGCCGCCGAGCTCGCCGCGCTCGACGACGTCGGCACGACCGGGCAGATCTACCACCACCTGCGCCAACTGACCGCCGCGGGCTGGCTGGACACCACCGGGCGCGGGCGCCACGAGGTGCCGGCGGGACGGGTGGTGCCGCTCCTGGTGGCGCTGTCGGCGGCGACGCCCTGACCGGCACGCGCCTCCGGACCGGCACGCGCTCCTTGACCGGGCCACGCGTTCCGTGACCGCGGCACGCGTTCCGTGACCGCGGCACGCACTCCTTGACCGGGCCACGCGCTCCGTGACCACGGCACGCGCCCCCTGGCCGACCGGCCCGCCGCGCGTCCTGACCATCACGTTCGACTGAGGAGAACAACCATGGTGATACGCAAGCTGTGCGCGGTCCTGCGGCGTCTGCTGGTCCTCGTCTTCTTCGGGCTCGTCGTCGGCCGCTTCTTCGTCGACTACCCCTTCGCGTGGTGGCTGATCTTCACGCCGCTGGTGCTCTCGTGGGTCGCGGGCATCGTGGCGGGCCGCTCCGCGCGCCACGACATGGGCGCCGCTCCGCGCGAGCCCGTCGAGGTGCTGCCGCCGGTCACGGGCCGCTGGTCCGCCCTGAACAGCCCGGCCGACCGCGTCCCGAGCCACGGCACCCACGGCTACGGCCAGACGTACGCCATCGACATCACGGCCGAGGACGACGAGCGCCCCCGCCCGGGCTTCTCCTGGCTGTGGCCGCTCGCCCGCCGCGGCGACCGCTACCCGGCCTTCGGCGCGGACCTGCTGGCCGTCGCCGACGCCACCGTCGTGCACGCCGAGGACCGCCAGCGCGACCACCTCAGCCGCAGCTCCCTGGTGGGGGTGCTGTACCTGCTGTTCGTCGAGGGGGACCTGCGCGGCCTCGCCGGGGCGCACCGGGTCCTCGGCAACCACGTGATCCTCGACCTCGGCGGCGGTACGTACGCCGCGTACGCGCACCTCCAGCGCGGGTCGCTCGCCGTGCGCCCCGGTGACCGGGTGCGCGCGGGCCAGGTCATCGGCCGCTGCGGCAACTCCGGCAACTCCTCCGAGCCGCACCTGCACTTCCAGCTCATGGACAGCCCCGACCTGGAGGCGGCGCGCGGCGTTCCGTTCCGGTGGCGCGGCGTGGGGGTGCCCGCCAACAAGGAGGAGTTCACGGTGACGACGGTGACGGAGGGGAGCCCCGCGGACGGCCGCGGGGACGGCCGCGGGGAGACCACCCTGACGAAGAATGGGCCCAGTGCAAACTTGAGCCGGGATTAAATTTCATCCTCGTACAATGCGGGCATGGCAGCTCGGAGAGACGCGCATGGCCGCCGCTGAGGGGCCCCAGGCCCGCCGGCCGGGACTGCGCGAGCGCAAGAAGCGGCAGACCGCCCAGCGGATCTGGCAGGCCGCGGTGGACCTCTTCGTCGAGCGCGGCTTCGACAAGGTGTCCGTTGCCGAAATCGCCGCGGCCGCCGACGTGTCCAAGATGACCGTCTTCAACTACTTCGGCACCAAGGAGGACCTGGTCCTGCGGCCGATGGAGGAGCACCTCGCCGACGCCGCCCGGGCGGTCAGGGACCGCGCCCCCGGCGAGTCCGCCGTCGACGCACTGCGCCGCGAGCTGCTCGGCCTGATCGCCGAGCGCTCCCCTGCCGTCGGCCTCAGCGACGACCGGCGGGCGATGGAGACCCTGCGCCTCGTCCTGGAGACCCCCGTCCTGATCAAGCGCGCGCACGACCTCCAGGTGCGCGGCCAGAGCCTGCTCGCCGAGGTGCTCGCCGAGGAGACCGGCGAGCCGGTGCTCGCCCAGGTCGCCGCCGCCCAGCTCATCGGCGTACGCAACGCGGTCTGCGCGGACGTCATGCGCCGCCGCATGGCGGGCGAACCCACGGAGCGGATCGCCGCGGACGCCGACCGGCTCGCCCGCGCCGCCTTCGACCTGCTGGAAAAGGGCCTCAGCGACTACGCGGTGAAGGCTTAGGCTCCCCCCATGCCACCGGCCAAGAAGCGCGTGCGCGCCTACGATCCGACGAAGATCCGCACCGCCGTCCTCACGCAGTTCACGACCGTGCGGGAAGCCGTCGCGGGCCTCTCGGAGGAGCAGCTCGGGCGCCCGACCCGGCTCGGCGACTGGAGCGTGCGCGAGCTGGCCGCGCACCTGACGATGTCGCTCGGCTCGGTCGCCCGCGCACTGGACGCGCCGGAGCCCGCCGAGGCCGATGTCACCCTGCAGAACTGGGCGTTCCGGACGTCGGCGGCCGCCGGCCAGGTCGACGAGGACGTACGCGGCATCGTGGACGGGGGCGCGGACCTCGACGCGCTGTTCGGGCAGGCCGCCGACCGGCTCGGCCAGGCTCTGCCCGGTGTGCCCTCCACCCGCCTCGTCCGGATGCGCTTCGGCGGCATGACCCTCGCCGACTTCCTGGTCACGCGCACCGTCGAGCTCGTCGTGCACACCGACGACCTGAACGACGCCGTGCCCGGCCTCGACGTCCCGTACGACCGCCAGGCCCTGGCCGCGTGCACCCGGCTGCTCGCTGACACGCTGGCCCTCAAGGCCCCCGGCGGCGCGGTGGAGGTCCGCGTTCCGCCGTACGCCGTGGTGCAGTGCGTGGAGGGGCCCCGGCACACCCGCGGCACCCCGCCGAACGTCGTCGAGACCGACCCGCTGACCTGGATCCGGCTCGCGACGGGCCGCACGACGTGGCGCGCGGAGCTGGCCGCGGCCCGGGTGAGCGCGAGCGGCGAACGGGCGGACCTGGAGGGGCTGTTGCCGCTCATGTCCTGAGCGGGCGGAGCGGCGACGGCGGCCGCGGTGGAGCGGGCCCGGCGCGCGTGGCGGAGCGCGGTCGGAGCGCGGCGAACGTACGCGACCGGCGCGGGCGAGGCGCGCCGGACGCGGGTGAGGCGCACCGGACCGGCGCGGGCGGGATGAACGCGACCGGCGTGGGCGAGGTGTACGCGACCGGCGCGGGCGGTGCGTACCGGACCTGCGCAATCGACGGTTCCGGAGCGGGACGCGGGAGGGAACCGGACCGCGGGGCGCCCCGTCACAATGGCATGTACAAGCAGCGCGTGACCCAGACCCTCACCGTCCTCGCCGCCGCAGGTCTGCTCGCCGCCTGCGGCTCGGAGTCCGGCTCCGGCACGGCCGACGGCTCCCGGCGGGACTCCGGAACCGACGGCTCCACGGCACGCCTCACCGGTGTGCGCTGGAACATCGAGAGCCTCACCGTCGACGGCAAGAAACAGCAGGCTCCGAGCGGCACCTACGTCCGGCTCGGCGGCAAGGGCGGCACCGGCGGCCACTTCGGCTGCAACGGCTACGGCGCCGACGTCTCCGTGCGGGGCGACACGGTCCGCTTCAAGCCGGGCGTCCACACGGAGCTGGCCTGCGACGACCTCAAGTTCGAGCAGAGCCTCGCCCGTGCCCTCGACGGCACGCTCAAGGCCGACGTGGCCGGCGACCGGCTGACGCTCACCAACGCCACGGGCGACAAGATCGCCCTGTCCTCCGGCCCGGCCATCCCCGAACCCCCGCTCCAGGGCACCACCTGGACCGTGGACTCCGTGGGCACCGACGACACCGCGCGCCCCCTGCCCAAGCAGGTCGCGGGCAAGGCCCGCCTGGTCTTCGGCAAGGACGGCACGGTGCGCGGCAACCTCGGCTGCAACGGCGTCACCGCCAAGGCCGAGCCGCGCGCCGGGAAGATCGCCTTCGGGAAGCCGAAGACGACCCGGATGCTGTGCCAGGGCGCCAAGGCCAAGACCGAGCGCGACCTCCTGAAGCTCTTCGAGGGCACGGCTCGGTACGAGGTCAAGGACGACAGCCTCACGCTCACCGCGCAGGACGGCACGGTGGTCACCGCCGGAGCGCGGAAGACGGACCGATAGCCTCCGGGCCCCCGGCCACCCCCCCCGGGCCCCCGGGCCACCACCCCCGGCGGCTGATCACCCGCGGCGGCCGGCGGCCACCTCACCCGTGGCCGCCCCGCCCGCAGCACCGACCGCTGTCCGCGGCGCCCCTGCCCGTGGCCGCCCCGCCCGCCGCGCGGCAGCGCCCGCGCCCCTCACCCCGCCGGGTAGGGCAGCAGCTCCGCGTCCGTCCGCTCCCACGCGGTCCGCAGCTCGGCGAGCAGGCCGGGCTCCCGGCCCGCCAGGTCGGCCTGTTCCCGCTGGTCCCGGCCCAGGTGGAAGAGCTGGTCCGGCCCGCCCTTGCCGCGGTAGTACTTCCACGGCCCGCGCCGCAGCGCCCGCTCGCCCCGCACCCGCCAGAACAGGTCCCGCTCGCCCGGCTCCCGGCCGCGCAGCAGGTAGCCGGCCAGGCTCGTGCCGTCGAGCGGGTAGGCCGGGTGGGGCCGGGCCCCGGCGAGTTCGAGGAGCGTCGCCGTCCAGTCCGGTGTGTACACGGGCACGTCGCTGACCTGGCCGCCGTCCAGCCGGGCGGGCCAGCGCACGATGGTCGGCACCCGGATGCCGCCCTCCCGCAGCGAGCCCTTGTTGCCGCTCAGCGGCCAGGTGTAGGAGAAGCGCTCGCCGCCGTTGTCGGAGGCGAAGAAGACGAGGGTGTCGCGCTCCTGCCCGGAGGCCTTCAGGGCGTGCAGCACCTGCCCGATCGACCGGTCCAGGTCCTGCACCATCGCGGTGTACTTGGCCACGGACCCGCCGTCCCGGTGCTGCAGGGCGCCCCGCTCCCCGGCCTTGATGCGCCGTACGATCTCCGCGCTGACCTCGGTGTCGCCGTCCGCGATCCACGGCCAGTGCGGCGTGGTGAAGTTCAGGTTCAGCAGCCAGGGCCGGTCGTGGCCGCGCCGGACGTAATCGACGGCCCGCTCGGTCAGGACCCGCGTGTAGTAGCGCAGGTCCTTGTACGTCGCGTCGCCCTCGTACAGGTCGTACTCGCCGCCCAGGCCGAGCTTGGAGTAGTACTCCAGGGCGCCGCCGAAGTTCCCGAAGAACTCGTCCCAGCCGGACTTGGTGGGCGAGTGGTCCGGCAGGTAGCCGCAGTGCCACTTGCCGATCAGCGCGGTCGCGTACCCGGCGTCGCGCAGCAGCGAGGCGAGCGTCGGGTGCGTCGGGTCCAGGCCCGCGGACCGGTCCGCGATGGGCTCGGCGAGCCCGCCCTCCGTCCGCCCGGGGAAGCGCCCCGTGTACAGGCTGAAGCGGGTCGGGGAGCAGGTCGCCGAGCCCGAGTAGGCGTGGGTGAAGCGCACGCCCTGGCGGGCGAGGCGGTCCAGGTGCGGGGTCCTGATGTGCGGCGACCCGTACGACGACAGGTCGGCCCAGCCGAGGTCGTCGCCGAGGACGAACAGGATGTTGGGCCGCCGGGCGGGTCTGCCGCCACGGTCCTCACGGACGGTGAACGGCCGCTCCGCGGGCCCGGCGAAGGGCCGCTCCGCGGGCGCGGCGGCGGCCTCGTCGGCACCGATGCCGACGGCAGCGGCGGCACCCGCCACACCCCCGGTGAAGGCACGCCGGGACAGCGGGATCTCGTACGAAGACACAAAGGACTCCAGGGCGGGGAGAGGCCCCAAGGCGGGGCGCGGGGACATCCCCGCGCGAAGGCGGCGCGGTACCGCTCGCGGGGACGGGGAAACCACCCCGGGCAGGGGCGGGAGGAGCGCGGCGGAAGCCCGTCGACCGGCGGCGGAACCCCTCCGCGGCGGCCGTGGGGGAACGTTTCAGCGTGACAAACGTCCCACGCGCGAAAGGGTCAAACCACCATGGAACGGGGCGAAGTGAAAGCCGGTCTCAGGCGGCGCGACGACAGATCGCGCTCGCCACACGGGCCAGATCGACGTGGCGGCGCCACACGAGCCGGACCGCCGACGGGACACCGGAGGGCTGCATGAACCAGGAGCCTCACGGAGTCCGCGGACCCCTGTCAACGCACTGTCGTGCCTGTTCACACGCCCTTCGTACGGCGGAAGCACTCCGGTGACCGGGCGGCGCGCGAGGCGTCGGCGGACGTCACCCCCGCTCACCGATTTGGTGGAACCTCCATACCCCGCCGCACCCCCGCGCCACCCCGTCAAGTCCACGTTCCGCGCCGCCCGCGGGGCCCGCGTCCCCAATTCGGACCAGTGGTCGATCTCGCCTACACTCGGTGGCGTGCCACGTGGTGACGGTCGACTCAATCACGATCTGCTCCCCGGCGAGAAAGGCCCCCAGGACGCATGCGGCGTCTTCGGTGTCTGGGCTCCGGGCGAAGAGGTCGCAAAGCTCACGTACTTCGGGCTCTACGCCCTCCAGCATCGGGGCCAGGAATCCGCGGGAATCGCGGTCAGCAACGGCTCCCAGATCCTCGTCTTCAAGGACATGGGCCTCGTGTCCCAGGTCTTCGACGAGACCTCCCTCGGCTCCCTCCAGGGACACATCGCCGTCGGACACGCCCGCTACTCCACCACCGGAGCCTCCGTCTGGGAGAACGCCCAGCCCACGTTCCGCGCCACGGCCCACGGCTCCATCGCCCTCGGCCACAACGGCAACCTGGTCAACACGGCCCACCTCGCCGAGCTGGTCGCCGGCCTGCCCAAGGAGAACGGCCGCGCCACCCAGGTCGCCGCGACCAACGACACGGACCTGGTCACCGCGCTGCTCGCGGGCCAGACCGACGCCGACGGCAAGCCCCTGACCGTCGAGGAGGCGGCCACGCAGGTGCTGCCGCAGGTCCAGGGCGCGTTCAGCCTCGTCTTCATGAACGAGCACACGCTGTACGCGGCCCGCGACCCGCAGGGCATCCGCCCCCTCGTCCTCGGCCGCTTGGAGCGCGGCTGGGTCGTCGCCTCGGAGTCCGCCGCCCTCGACATCTGCGGCGCCAGCTACGTCCGCGAGATCGAGCCCGGCGAGTTCGTCGCCATCGACGAGAACGGTCTGCGCACCTCCCGCTTCGCGGAGGCGAAGCCCAAGGGCTGCGTCTTCGAGTACGTCTACCTGGCCCGCCCCGACACCGACATCGCGGGCCGCAACGTCTACCTCTCGCGCGTCGAGATGGGACGGAAACTGGCCAAGGAAGCCCCGGCCGACGCCGACCTGGTGATAGCCACCCCCGAGTCCGGCACGCCCGCCGCGATCGGCTACGCGGAGGCCTCCGGCATCCCCTTCGGCGCGGGCCTGGTCAAGAACGCCTACGTCGGGCGGACCTTCATCCAGCCCTCGCAGACCATCCGCCAGCTCGGCATCCGCCTCAAGCTCAACCCCCTCAAGGAAGTCATCAAGGGCAAGCGCCTGGTGGTCGTCGACGACTCGATCGTCCGCGGCAACACCCAGCGCGCCCTGGTCAAGATGCTCCGCGAGGCCGGCGCCGCCGAGGTGCACGTGCGGATCTCCTCGCCGCCCGTCAAGTGGCCGTGCTTCTTCGGCATCGACTTCGCGACCCGCGCCGAGCTCATCGCCAACGGCATGACGATCGACGAGATCGGCACCTCACTCGGCGCCGACTCCCTGGCGTACATCTCCATCGACGGCATGATCGAGGCCACCACCATCGACAAGCCGAACCTCTGCCGCGCCTGCTTCGACGGCGAGTACCCGATGGACCTGCCCGACCCCGAGCTCCTCGGCAAGCAGCTCCTGGAGACGGAGCTGGCCGCGGGCCCGGCGTCCACGGCCGCCGCCGACGCGATCCGTCGCCCCTGAGCCCCGTCGTCCAATCCGAAAGATCCCGGGCATGTCTGAGACAACTGCTGGTACTGGCGCCTCCTACGCGGCGGCGGGCGTCGACATCGAAGCGGGCGACCGCGCGGTCGAGCTGATGAAGGAGTGGGTCGCGAAGACCCGGCGCCCGGAGGTGGCGGGCCTCGGCGGCCTCGGCGGCTTCGCCGGGCTCTTCGACGCCTCCGCCCTCAAGCGCTTCGACCGTCCGCTGCTGGCCTCCGCCACGGACGGCGTCGGCACCAAGGTCGACCTCGCCCGCCGGCTCGGCGTGTACGACACCATCGGCCACGACCTGGTCGCGATGGTCATGGACGACATCGTCGTGTGCGGCGCCGAGCCGCTGTTCATGACCGACTACATCTGCGTCGGCAAGGTCCACCCCGAGCGCGTCGCCGCCATCGTCAAGGGCATCGCCGAGGGCTGCGTCCTCGCGGGCTGCTCCCTGGTCGGCGGCGAGACCGCCGAGCACCCCGGACTGCTCGGCCCCGACGACTTCGACGTCGCGGGCGCGGGCACGGGCGTGGTGGAAGCCGACCGGGTGCTCGGCGCGGACCGCGTCCGCGAGGGCGACGCGGTCATCGCGATGGCGTCCTCCGGGCTTCACTCCAACGGGTACTCCCTGGTCCGGCACGTGCTCCTCGACCGCGCCGGGATGGCCCTCGACCAGCGGGTGGAGGAGTTCGGCCGCACCCTCGGCGAGGAGCTCCTCGAGCCCACCCGGATCTACTCCCTGGACTGCCTGGCGCTCATCCGCACCACCGAGGTGCACGCCCTCAGCCACGTCACCGGCGGCGGCCTCGCGGCGAACCTGGCCCGCGTCATCCCCGACGGCCTGCACGCCACCGTCGACCGCTCCACCTGGACGCCGGGCGCCGTCTTCGACCTGGTCGGCACCGCGGGCGAGGTCGAGCGCCTGGAGCTGGAGAAGACCCTCAACATGGGCGTGGGCATGATCGCCGTCGTCCCCGGGGACTCGGTGGACGTGGCCCTGACGACGCTGGCCGACCGCGGCCTCGACGCGTGGGTGGCGGGCGAGATCACCGCCCGCGGCGACCGCGCCACGGGGGCCGAGCTGACCGGCGACTACGCGAAGTAGTCACCGGCAGTCACGCCGGCAGGTACCGATCAGCCGAGGAGCGGATCGCTCCGGGACCCCCCGGACCGGTCCGCTCCGCTGCGTCCGGCCACCGCCACCCACGGCACCGCTCCGCTCCGGACTCCCGGACCTCCGAGCCTCCGGACAGCACGAAACCCGGTCCGGCGTGATGCCCCGGACCGGGTGAAGTGCGATGTGCCGCTGTCGGTGAGACGTACGGACGTTCCGGCGAGAAGTACCGGACTACGAGATTCAGGCGCCGCGGCGCTGCCGCGACGGGCCGGACTCGTCCGCACCCTCGTCATCGTCGTCGTCGCTGTTGTACAGCTCCGCGTACCGCGCGTACGGGTCTTCTTCGTCCTCGTCCTCGAACGGCTCGCCGTTCGGCGGCTGCTGCGAAGTCGAAGCGCCCAGCTCGTTGGCCAGGCGTGCGAGGTCGGTCCCACCGCTGTTGTACTTCAGCTGGCGGGCGACCTTCGTCTGCTTGGCCTTGGCCCGGCCGCGCCCCATGGCTCGACCCCCTCGGTATCGGGGCTCACGGCCCCAGAGTCTTGACACGCGTTCATGGTCCGGAACCGGCTCTCCGTGGAGAGACCGGTCCGTAGGGCTTCCACGGTACCTGCTCCTGCGGCCATACGGTACGTCGCCCGCAGGACGCGCCTAGGCGCACGACTGGCAAGGCGCCCTTTCCTCGCTGGTCGGAGCGATTTTAACCTCTTCTTGGCGGACGACCCGCCGACAAGCGTGAGTCTCGTCTCGTCACGCCGCGTTTTCCGCCGCCGTGATCGCGGCGGGCCGGCCGCTTTCCCCCCGGATTCCCCGCCGCGGGCCGACGGCGGCCGGGAACCCAGGGGTATTTTTCGGCCATTCTTCGCGGAGTGGCGTCAGAGGGCGCCGCGGGCCTCCGCGATGCGCTGCTCGGCGATCCGGTCGGCGGCCGCGGCGGGCGGTATGCCGTCCGTCTTGGCGCGAGCGAAGATGGCGAGCGTGGTGTCGTAGATCTTCGCCGCCTTGGCCTTGCACCGGTCGAAGTCGAAGCCGTGCAGCTCGTCGGCGACCTGGATGACGCCGCCCGCGTTCACCACGTAGTCGGGGGCGTAGAGGATGCCGCGGTCGGCGAGGTCCTTCTCGACGCCGGGGTGCGCGAGCTGGTTGTTGGCCGCGCCGCACACCACCTTGGCGGTGACCACGGGCACCGTGTCGTCGTTCAGCGCGCCGCCCAGCGCGCAGGGCGCGTACACGTCGAGCTCCGGCAGGCGGATCAGGGTCTCGGTGTCGGCGACCGCGGTGACCTTCGGGTGCTTGTCGGTGATGCGGCGCACGGAGTCCTCGCGCACGTCCGTGATCACGACCTCGGCGCCGTCCTCCAGGAGGTGCTCGACGAGGATGTGCCCCACCTTGCCGACGCCCGCGACGCCGACCGTGCGGCCGCGCAGCGTGGGCGCGCCCCACAGGTGCTGAGCGGAGGCCCGCATGCCCTGGAAGACGCCGAAGGCGGTCAGCACGGAGGAGTCGCCCGCGCCGCCGTTCTCGGGGGAGCGGCCGGTCGTCCAGCGGTTCTCGCGGGCCACCACGTCCATGTCCGCCACGTACGTGCCGACGTCGCAGGCCGTCACGTAACGGCCGCCGAGCGAGGCCACGAAGCGGCCGTAGGCGAGCAGCAGCTCCTCGCTCTTGATCTTCTCCGGGTCGCCGATGATGACGGCCTTGCCCCCGCCGTGGTCGAGCCCGGCCATGGCGTTCTTGTACGACATGCCGCGCGCGAGGTTCAGCGCGTCGGCGACGGCCGCCTCTTCGGTGGCGTACGGGTAGAAGCGCGTACCGCCGAGGGCGGGGCCCAGGGCGGTGGAGTGGATGGCGATGACGGCCTTGAGTCCGCTGGCGCGGTCCTGGCAGAGCACGACCTGCTCGTGGCCCCCCTGCTCCGACTGGAAGAGGGTGTGCAGGACGCCGTCGGTTACATCGGTCACGGTGGTGACTCCCGGTTACGTAGCGGCGGTTGGTCGGGATGCCCGTGCGGGTGGCGGGTCCCGGTGGTGGCACGAGAGTAGAGCCTGAGCCGTGGCATGAGACTAGAGCTTGGCAGGACCAGGGCACCGCACGGTGTTCGGCATCACCCTGTCCGTCCGGCCGCGGGATCACTCGCCGGGGCTGTGCGGCGGGGTACGGCGGTGTTCGGCCAATGGCGCGAAGCGCAGTGTTTTCCGGCCGGTGGGCGGGGGAGGGGAGGAGCCGTGCCCAAGGTGTCCTCGGTGGTCGTCCCGTACGCGTCGTACCTGCGTGTGTACGAGCCCCTCGCCGCCTTCCCCGAGCCCGAGCGCACCCACTGGGCGCGCTACGCGCGCCGCCCCGAGCGCCCCTCCTACCAGGACGAACTGCGCGCCTCGCTGGCTGATTTGGCGCCCACGCCACCGATCCCGGTGCCGGTGCACGAGAGCCGGGACGCGTTCGTGGTCGAGGCCGACGGCGTGGTGTGCGTGTGCCCCTGGCGCACCCGGCTGCGCGGCTGGCAGGCCCTCGGGGAGCTGACCGGGTCGCTGCCCGCGCCGGTCCTCGACGCGGTCATCCCGCCGGTGGTGCGCCGCCAGGCCGCGGCGGACTACGAGGCGTGGCTGGCCCGCAACCCCGACGCGCGCCCCTGGATCCGGACGGCCACCTGGCACGTGCCGCTGAACTGGTTCGTCCTGGTCGCGGACGAGGAGCGCTTCTACGACAGGGGCGACGACAAGGGGTACGGAGAGGGGTGCGGCGAGAAGCCCGATGAGGGGTGCGGCGGCGCCGACGAGGGCGGGGCGTCCGGCGCGGGGGCACCGGTGCTGCGGTACCGCACGCCGATGGTGCAGGCGCGGCGCCGCGTGGCGCGGGGCCTGAAGGCGCTGCGTGACGCGATGGACGAGGGCCCGCTCATCGACGGCCTGGTGGACGTGGGCCGGTGGCTGGAGGAGTTCCATCCGCGCTCCCTCGTGGAGCTGGACTACGGCGGCCTGGTGCACACGCTGCCCGAGGAGATGCTCGACGAGGACCACTCGGCGGCGGACGTGGCCGAGGGCATCGAGGCCCTGCGCGACGGCGACGGGGCGAGCGCCGGAGAGGCGTACGCGCGCCTCGTCGAGCGGTGGCGCGCGGTCCGGGAGCGGCAGTTCTCGAACTGACGTCGCGTTCTGTGTCCCACCTGTGACCCTGGGCCGGGGATCTTCGGCCCGGCGTAGTGCATCCTGGGCTTTCGCTGTCCCGGCGCCGGGACGTAGGTCCTGATCCGGGCCTTTGCCCGCAAGCGTGACGGACCGCACTTAACTGGCTCTTGCGCCGATCCACATTCCTCATGCCAAAATAGGACAAGGAGTCCGGACAGGGCTCCTTCCGTCCAACTATGGGCGGATTGCTCAGCATTGCACGCTATGGGGGGTCTGTTGACTCCTGATCGCTCTGTGACTGATCGTCACTATGGCGTGACTGTCCGCTATGGCATGGTCCATCGGCTTCCGTCGCTGATGGACACCTGGGAGGGCAATTCCATCGGTTTGGCCGACGCGGCTGGACGGATGGTGTAGTTGTAGTGCCGAGGACAAGCCGTTCGTCCTATAACCGACTCGACTCGCGTCCGCCATTTCGGGCAACGCGGGTCAAGGTGCAGAATTTAGAGGAATGAACCGAGAAGGTTCGGTTCTCCCGAGGAGGCCGCTCATGACCGCTCGCACCCCTGATGCCGAGCCGCTGCTGACCCCGGCTGAGGTCGCCACGATGTTCCGCGTCGACCCCAAGACGGTCACGCGCTGGGCCAAGGCTGGCAAGCTCACGTCGATTCGCACGCTCGGCGGGCACCGCCGTTACCGCGAGGCCGAGGTCCGCGCGCTTCTCGCGGGTATCCCGCAGCAGCGCAGCGAGGCCTGACGCAGGGCGTTATCGCAGGAAAAGGCAGACATCGGGCGAAGAGCGCCACCGCTGCCGGGTCCCCCAACCCGGCCGTACCGCCCGACACTCAGCTCCACGCATAGCTCCACACACAGCTCCATACGACACGGGCCCCGCCCCAACGGGTCCCCCGCCTGAGCCACTTGGGTGCGTCGTCGATCGCGCTGGACTCCGCCGGGTCCAGCGCGATCTTTTTTGTGCGGTCCGTCGCTGGTTCGTCGCTGGTCCGTCGTCGGGCCTGTCGCAGGTTCACCGTCGACGCGCGCGCCCCTGTCGTACTCCGGCGTGCGCGGTCGCCGGCCCGCTCGCGCGCCGGGGCGTCCGCCCTACACGCCCTCCCAGGGTTCAACAAGGCGGCTCACAGGGCCGCTCAACACTGCTCATCGGACAGGTCCGGAGTGTGGTGCAATTGCACATATTAGATTGACGTGGTGTAGGGCGGGTGTAAGTTCCAGGGTTTTCGAAACTCATTCGGTGACTACCGTCACACGGCCCGTGGCTTGTTGCCCTCACCGCCCTTGCGCTAATGGGGTGTTGGGCGTCGGCGCCCGTCCCCGCGTCCTCAGCTTCGCACCGCCCGGGCGCCGTCCGCCTCGGCTTTGGTCATGCCTTGGGGGGACTTTCGTCCTCGCATTGCTCAGCGTGCCGCTCGGGCCCCTGTACGGCCTCGTGGGCGTCGTCGGAGGGCTCCATGGCGAGCCGGAGCAGGCGATGGCAGATGGGGCAGTGCCGCGTCACGTGGCGGTAGCGCGACGCCGCGGCGAGATGCGCGCGCAGCAGGGCGCGGGTCTCGTGCCGGGCGGATGCGGGGACTGGCGTCATGCGTCACCTCCTGGGGCCGGGGGCGAGGTCTTCCGCGGTCTCTCCGGCCCTGCTGTTGAGGTACCGGGGGAATGTGACGGCGTCAAGGAGGGAGCACGGGAACGGGCCGCCGGAGCGGGTGGGGGTGCGGTCGCGCCGGTGCGGTCGCGCCGCGGGGTGCTGCGGCGGCCGTATGTGGGGGCAGTGGCGCGCGAGCGTCGGCTCGTACCCGGACCTGGGCCTGGGCCTGCGGAAGCGTTCGTACCGGCCCCGGACCCGCGGAAGCGCTCGTACCGGACTCGGGGCCCTGGAAGCGCCCGCACCGGCCCCGGACGCGCGGAAGCGCTCGTGCGGCCCCCGGACGCACGAAAGCGGGCCGCACCCTTACGGATGCGGCCCGCTTCCCACTGCGGTCCTGACGGGATTTGAACCCGCGGCCTCCACCTTGACAGGGTGGCGAGCACTCCAAACTGCTCCACAGGACCAGGTTTCGCGGCACTTACTTGCGCGTTGTGCTGCGAGAAGAGACTGTACAGCAGCGCAGGCCAGTGGTCGAACTCACCCTGTGTGCCCGTCTCGTCACGGGGTTTCCTGCTACGGGACCGCCGCGTCGATGGCCTTCACGATGCGCTTGTCCGACACGGGGTGGGCCGTGCCGAGTGCGTGGGCGAAGTAGCTGACCCGCAGCTCCTCGATCATCCAGCGGATGTCCAGGACCTCCTGCGGCACGGGGCGGCCCTGCGGCAGCTGCTCCAGGAGCCACGCGTACTCGTCGCGCATCTCGCGGACCTTCTCCATGCGCGTGGTGTCCCGCTGCGCGTTCGCCGGCATCTGCTGGAGGCGGCGGTCGGCGGCGACCATGTAGCGCATCAGGTCCGGCAGCCGGCGGATGCCCGCCTCCGTGACGAAGCCCGGCCTGACGAGGGCGTCGAGCTGCTCGCGCACGTCCTGGAGGTTCGGGAGCAGCGCCGGGCTCCGGGTGGACTTCAGGCGCCGCTCGCAGGCCTGCCAGGCGGCCACGACCTGCTGGACCTGGGCGACCGTGCGAACCGTGGTGTCGACGATGTCGGCGCGCACCTTGTCGTAGAGCTTGCGGTACGACTCCTCGTCCCACACGGGCCCACCGAAGTCCGCGATCAGCTTGTCCGCGGCGGCCGTGGCGCAGTCGGCGAACAGCGCGGGCATGGAGCCGTGCGGGTTCGCGGACAGGGCGAGCTTCTGCTGGTTGGTCAGCTTGTCCTGGGCGAACTTGGCCGGATTGACCGGGATGTTGCGCAGGATCAGGCGGCGGGTGCCCTTCCACATGGCCTGGGCCTGCTCCGCCTCGGTGTCGAAGAGGCGTACGGAGACCGTGTCGCCGTCGTCCACGAGGGCCGGGTAGGCCTTGACGGGCTGGCCTGCCCTCCGGGTCTCGAAGACGCGGGTGAGGGTGCCGATGGTCCAGTCCGTGAGGCCGGTGCGCTCGATGGTCGCGCCGCCCGTGCGCTCCGCCGTGGCGGCGGCGGCCTGCGAGAGGGCCTTGCGCGCCTTGGGCTTGAGCCGGAGCTTGAGGGCCTCCAGGTCCTTGTCCTCGGCGAGCTTGCGGCGCCGCTCGTCGACGATCCGGAAGGTGATCTTCAGGTGGTCGGGGACGCGGGACAGGTCGAAGTCGTCGGCGCCCACCGGCACGCCGACCATCTTCTGCAGCTCGCGCACCAGCGTGACGTGCAGCGGCTCCTGGAGGGGCGCGGCCCGCTTCAGGAACTCCCTGGCGTAGTTGGGCGCCGGGACGTAGTTGCGGCGGATCGGCTTCGGCAGGGAGCGGATGAGCTCCGTGACGACCTCTTCGCGCAGGCCCGGGATCTGCCAGTCGAAGCCCTCCGGCGAGACCTGGTTGAGCACCTGGAGGGGGATGTGGACCGTCACGCCGTCCGCGTCCGCGCCGGGCTCGAACTGGTACGTCACCCGGAACTTCAGCGGGCCCTGCCGCCACGCGTCCGGGTAGTCGTCCTTCGAGACGTCCCCGGCCCGCTCGTTGATGAGCATGGAGCGCTCGAAGTCGAGCAGCTCGGGCTCCTCGTGGCGCTTCTTCTTCCACCAGGAGTCGAAGTGCGCCCCGGACACGACGTCCTCGGGCACGCGCTGGTCGTAGAAGTCGAAGAGCGTCTCGTCGTCGACGAGGATGTCGCGGCGCCGCGCGCGGTGCTCCAGCTCCTCGACCTCGGTGAGCAGCTTGCGGTTGGCGGCGAAGAACTTGTGGTGCGTGCGCCAGTCGCCCTCGACGAGCGCGTTGCGGATGAAGAGCTCGCGGGAGACCTCGGGGTCGATGCGCCCGTAGTTCACCTTGCGGTCGGTGACGATCGGGACGCCGTACAGCGTCACCTTCTCGTACGCCATGACGGCCGCCTGGTCCTTCTCCCAGTGCGGCTCGCTGTAGGTGCGCTTGAGCAGGTGCTGGGCGAGCGGCTCGACCCACTCCGGCTCGATGCGCGCGTTGACGCGGGCCCACAGGCGTGACGTTTCGACCAGCTCGGCGGACATCACGAAGCGCGGCGGCTTCTTGAACAGCGCGGAGCCCGGGAAGATCGCGAACTTGGCGTTCCGCGCGCCCAGGTACTCGTTCTTCGCGGTGTTCTTCCCGCCCTCCGCCCCGGCGTTCTTGACGTCCTTCATGCCGACGTGGCTGAGCAGACCGGCCAGCAGCGAGATGTGCACCTGCTTCTCGGGGGCGTCGCTGTCGTTGAGCTGGATGCCCATCTGCTTGGCGACGGTCCGGAGCTGCGAGTAGATGTCCTGCCACTCGCGGATGCGCAGGAAGTTCAGGAACTCCCGCTTGCACATGCGGCGGAACGCGGACGAGCCGAGCTCCTTCTGCTGCTCGCGCACGTACCGCCAGAGGTTCAGGTACGCGAGGAAGTCGGACGTCTCGTCCTTGAAGCGGGCGTGGTGCTGGTCGGCCTGCGTCTGCTTGTCGGCGGGGCGCTCGCGCGGGTCCTGGATGGACAGGGCGGCGGCGATGACCATGACCTCGCGGACGCAGCCGTTCCTGTCGGCCTCCAGGACCATCCGGGCCAGGCGCGGGTCCACGGGAAGCTGGGCGAGCTTGCGGCCCGCCTGCGTGAGGCGCTTCTTCGGGTCCTTCTGCGCGGGGTCGAGGGCGCCGAGCTCCTGGAGGAGCTGCACGCCGTCGCGGATGTTGCGGTGGTCCGGCGGGTCGATGAAGGGGAACTTCTCGATGTCGCCGAGGCCGGCGGCGGTCATCTGGAGGATGACGGAGGCCAGGTTCGTGCGCAGGATCTCCGCGTCCGTGAACTCCGGGCGGGAGGTGAAGTCGTCCTCGGAGTACAGCCGGATGCAGATGCCGTCGCTGGTGCGGCCGCAGCGGCCCTTGCGCTGGTTGGCGCTGGCCTGGCTGATCGGCTCGATGGGCAGCCGCTGCACCTTCGTACGGTGGCTGTAGCGGGAGATGCGGGCCGTGCCCGGGTCGATGACGTACTTGATGCCCGGGACGGTCAGGGAGGTCTCGGCGACGTTGGTCGCCAGCACGATCCTGCGGGCTGTACCCGCGTCGGGCCGCTGGAAGACGCGGTGCTGCTCGGCGTGCGAGAGCCGCGCGTACAGCGGCAGCACCTCCGTGAACCGGTACTTCTTCTTCTCCAGCGCGTCCGCCGTGTCGCGGATCTCGCGCTCGCCGGACAGGAAGACCAGGATGTCGCCCTTGCCCTCGGCCATCAGCTCCTCGACGGCGTCCGTGATCGCGGTGATCTGGTCGCGGTCCGGGTCGTCGCCGTCCTCCTCGAGGAGCGGGCGGTAGCGCACCTCCACGGGGTACGTACGGCCGCTGACCTCCACGATCGGGGCGTCCCCGAAGTGCCGGGAGAAGCGCTCGGGGTCGATGGTCGCGGAGGTGATCACGACCTTCAGGTCCGGGCGCTTCGGCAGGAGCTGCGCGAGGTAGCCGAGCAGGAAGTCGATGTTGAGGCTGCGCTCGTGGGCCTCGTCGATGATGATCGTGTCGTACGCGCGCAGCTCGCGGTCCGTCTGGATCTCGGCCAGCAGGATGCCGTCCGTCATCAGCTTCACGTACGTGCCGTCGCTCACCTGGTCCGTGAAGCGGACCTTCCAGCCGACGGCCTCGCCGAGCGGCGTGTCCAGCTCGTCGGCGACGCGCTCGGCGACCGTGCGGGCGGCGAGGCGGCGCGGCTGCGTGTGGCCGATGAGGCCGCGGACGCCGCGGCCGAGCTCCAGGCAGATCTTCGGGATCTGGGTGGTCTTGCCGGAGCCCGTCTCACCCGCGACGATCACCACCTGGTGGTCGCGGATCGCCTCCAGGATCGCGTCCTTCTTCTGGCTGACCGGGAGCTGCTCCGGGTACGTGATCGCGGGAACGCCCTCGGCGCGGCCCGCCGTCCTGGCGGCGGCCCGGTCGATGTCCGTCGCGATCTCGTCGAGGACGGCGGCCCGGGCCTCGGGCTTGCGGATCCGGCGCGCACCTTCGAGCCGCCGGCCGATGCGGTGCTCGTCGCGCAGCGACAGCTCCGGCAGGCGGGAGGCGAGGGCGTCGAGGGTGAGGGCGGGCTGCGTAGACATACGCCGTCAAGGATCTCACCCGGCGCGGACAGGTGGCCAACCGATTTCATGCGGCGGGTGCCGCGGACGCCCGGGGAGCGCGGCCCGGGCCGCCCGGGAGTGTGGCCGGGCCGCCCGGGGTGCCCGGCCCGGCACGTACCATTCCGGGCATGTCGTCCCGTACGCGTTCGCCGTGGTGCCCCTTGGTGGCGCTGCTGCTCGTGGTGCTCGGGACGTTCTGCGGGCCCGCGGCGGCGGCCGGGCGGCCCGCGGCGCCGGTAGGGGCCGTGCCCGCCGCTGCTGCTGCCGCTGCCCCTGCCGCCGAGCCCGCCGAGCCCGCCGAGCCCGCCGTGCCTGCCGTGCCCGCCGACTCCGCCGGTCCGGATGCGCCGGGGATGTCCGCCGGGCCCTTCGAGCGGGCGCTCGCTCATGACTCCGCCGGGCGGCAGGCGCCGCCCGGCTGCGGCCAGCGGGACGAGCAGGACCTCGGCCAGCGGCCCCTGGCGCCGCGACCGGGTCCCTCGTACGAGCTGCTGCCCGCGCCCTACGACGTCCGCGCCGTGTCGGGTGACTGGGGCGCCTGGGGCGCGGAGCAGGCCCTGCTCGCCGCCGCGCGGGTGCTGCGGGCGCCGCCGCCGGTCGCGCCGCCCTCACCGGTCGGCCTCTCCGTGCTGCGCGTGTAGGAGACCCCTGTCCCCAGGGGTCCCACCGGCACGCACACAACAGGAGAAGCGCATCACCATGTCCACCGCCCGCACCCCCCGCACCGCCCGCAAGAAGAAGCACATCGCCGTCATGGCGGCCGTGGCCGTCGCCGCCGGGGCGCTCGGCCTCGCCTCGTACTCCGCCACCAAGCCGGACGAGCCGTCGGCCTCGGTCGCCTCCGGTGAGAAGGGCTCCGCCGCCGGGCCGCGCGACGGCGTCTTCCCCGAGCTGGAGGCGCTCGCCCGCCGGGACGCGCGGGACCCGCTCGCCCAGGGCCGCGCGGACGCCCCCGTCGTCATGATCGAGTTCGCCGACTTCAAGTGCGGCTACTGCGGGAAGTTCGCCCGCGACACCGAGCCCGACCTGGTGACGAAGTACGTGGAGGACGGCACGCTGCGCATCGAGTGGCGGAACTTCCCGATCTTCGGCGAGGACTCGGAGCGGGCGGCGCGGGGCGCCTGGGCGGCGGGCCGGCAGGGCCGGTTCTGGCAGTTCCACGAGGCCGCGTACGCCGAGGGCGCCAAGGAGAAGGGCTTCGGTGAGGACCGGTTGAAGGAGCTGGCGCGCGCGGCCGGGGTCAAGGACGTGGCGCGCTTCACGCGCGACGCCGGCAGCGACGCGGCGAAGGCGGCGGTGCGGAAGGACCAGGAGGAGGGCTACAAGCTCGGCGCCACGTCCACGCCGTCGTTCCTGATCAACGGGCGCCCCATCGCGGGCGCGCAGCCCGAGTCCGTCTTCGAGCAGGCGATCGAGGCGGCGGCGGGGGATCGGGCCGGGGGCGGCGAGGGCGGCAAGAGCGGCCAGGGCGGCCGCCGGAGCGGCGAGGACGGTCAGGGCGGCAAGGACGGCCGCCGGAGCGGCGAGGACGGCCAGGGCAGTCGGGGCGACCAGGGTGGCAAGGGTGGCAAGGAGGGGTCGGGCGAGTGACGGCCGACGTCGGATACTTCGCCGCCTTCCTCGCCGGGCTGCTCGCCCTGGTCAGCCCGTGCAGCGCGCTGCTGCTCCCGGCGTTCTTCGCGTACTCGATCGACTCCACGTCGCGGCTGCTCGCCCGGACCGGGATCTTCTACGCCGGGCTCGCCACGACGCTCGTGCCGCTGGGCGCGGCCGGGTCCACGGTCGGGCGGTTCTTCTTCGGGCACCGGGAGGAGCTGGTGTTCTGCGCGGGCTGGCTGATCATCGTGCTCGGGGTCGCGCAGATCGTGGGGTTCGGCTTCGCCTCGCGCCGCCTGGCCGAGCTGTCGGGGCGCATCCGGCCCACCACGGCGGTGTCGGTGTACGCGCTCGGGGCGGTGTACGGGCTCGCGGGGTTCTGCGCGGGCCCGATCCTCGGCAGCGTCCTCACCGTCGCCGCGGTGAGCGGCAGCCCGGTGTACGGGGGCGCGCTGCTCGCCGTGTACGCGCTGGGCATGGCGGTACCGCTGTTCGTGCTCGCCGCCCTCTGGGAGCGGTTCGACCTGGGACGGCGGCGGTGGCTGCGGGGGCGGGCGCTCCGCGTCGGCCGCCTGGAGCTGCACACGACGTCGCTCCTGTCGGGCCTCTTCTTCATCCTGCTCGGTGCCCTGTTCCTCGCGTACGACGGGGCCGCCGCACTCCCCGGCCTCCTCGACGTGGACGACTCGTACGCGGTACAGGAACGGGCCGGCCGCCTGGGAGAGGCGGTACCGGACTGGGCGGTGCTGGTGGGCTTGGTCGCGGTGGCGGGCGCGGTGGCCCTCGCAGCGATCCTGCGCGGCCGCCGGACGGATTCCCGCACGACGCCGGACACGGAGTGACGGGCCGGGCTCCGGGTGCGCCCTCGGGCCCGCCCGGAGCCCTCCCGGCGACCGCACGAGAGCCCTGCCAACTGGCCCTCCGCGCGCGGCGTTTCACGTGAAACATCACCCCGCATTCGCATCCGCCCCGCAGCTACCACCTGGGGCGACACCCGGTACGGGTTCCAGGCGGAGCCGATCCGGGTTCGAGGGCTGGAAAACGACGAAGCCCCCGTCCGGAGACGGGGGCTTCTGCTGTGGCCGGGGCCGGGGTCGAACCGGCGACCTTCCGCTTTTCAGGCCGTGACTGGGCTGGTCAGGGGCTGATCAGGCTGTGAGTCCTAGGTCCGTAGTGGGTGTGGTTGTGCGCTGGTGTTGGCGTACGGGTTGGCGTATCCCTGCTCAGGTATCAGCATGGGCCGCTCGGTATGCCTCGTACTCAGTCCACGCGCGCTCAAGCGTCTCGACAGCATCCGGAATGGCGCCGCACTCTTCCAGGTAGTCGAGCTGTCCCTGCCTCCCCTTGCCTGAGGGCCAGCCGGGATCGCCGGAGACGTCCCGTGCGAGATCCCCGATGGCGGTGCGCTGATCTGTATGGGTCTTCAACCACGCAGTGAAGTTCTTCGGCCTGGGCATGCCCGCATCCTTCCGCCTCAGCGACAGATTGATGCCGGATCAGGCAGATTCGAGCAGACCGCGGCCGTCATGGGAGCGAACGTGCGGGGGCGTTCACGCTGGACGAGCAGCGGAAGGCACTCCGGAAGCTGGGGGACGCCCTCTCCTGAGGGCCGTTGGCGTACGCGTTGGCGTGACCGGCATGAAAGAACCCTCTCCGAAGGATCTTCGGAGAGGGTTCATGCCCTGGTGAGGGCGGCTGTGGCTGGGGCCGGGGTCGAACCGGCGACCTTCCGCTTTTCAGGCGGACGCTCGTACCAACTGAGCTACCCAGCCACGCAACCTTGCGGTTGCAGCGGTCCTGACGGGATTTGAACCCGCGGCCTCCACCTTGACAGGGTGGCGAGCACTCCAAACTGCTCCACAGGACCAAGCTGTTGCGCGAGCACCAGTCTCGCACACGGTGTTGCGTGCCCCCAACGGGATTCGAACCCGTGCTACCGCCTTGAAAGGGCGGCGTCCTAGGCCGCTAGACGATGAGGGCTATCGACCCGCCTGGGCGCTTCGCAGCGCGTCGGGGACGTGAGAAGCATATGGGATACGGGGAGCTATCGCCAAAACGGTTTACGGGCGGGGGGTCGGCGGGGGCGTGGGTGGGGTCGCCCCGGGCCGGTTCTCCTTGGGCAGATGGCGGCTGACCTCGGCTTTTGTCAGGCCGAGCCCGCCGAGCTTGATCTCGTCCCAGGCCTGGAGCCGCTGGGTGGCGCGGTCCAGGTAGAGCACGGAGGCCTCGACCGGGTCCGGGTGCTCGCCCTCGACCGCCCGCAGCCCGCTGCCGCCGGTGGAGCCCTCGATCCGCAGCCGCGTGCCCTTGTCCAGGACGTCCATCTCCTGGTGGTGCAGGTGCCCGGCGAGGACGAGCGGCACGGTGCCGTCGGTCTGCCGCGCGGCCACCGGGTTGTGGGCGACAGCGATGTCGACGGGGGTGCCCGCCGCGGCCTGGGCGCGCAGCGACGAGGCGAGCGTGATGCCCGCCACCTCCTCCGCCGGGTTGCCCTCCGCCTTCGTGGAGCGGTCGGGCGTGAACTGGGGGTCGCCGATGCCCGCGAAGCGCACGCCCGCGACGTCGACGGGCTTGCCGTCGTCCAGGACGTAGGTGTTCCTGAGCTTCGAGAGGTAGCGCTGCGTGGTGCGCGAGTCGTGGTTGCCTCGGACCCAGACGTAGGGCGCGCCGAGGTCCTCGATGGGGTCCAGGAAGGCGTTCTCGGCGGCGGTGCCGTGGTCCATGGTGTCGCCGGAGTCGACGATGACGTCGATCTCGTACTGCTCGACCAGCGAGCTGACGATCTTCCAGCTCGCCGGGTTCAGGTGGATGTCGGAGACGTGCAGGAGGCGGATCGTGGACGGGTCCGGCTCGTACGCGGGCAGCGTGGACGTGACGTCGTACAGCTTGGTGACGTTGGTGACGAGGCGGGCCAGTTCGCGCTGGTAGACGTCGAACTCGCTGACGATGCTGCGGGCGTTGCCGACGACGGAGGGCGCACTGGAGAGCAGGCCGGAGAACTTGGGCTCAAGGACCGACTTGGGGTTCCAGGTGGCGTACGCGGCCGTGCCGGAGGCGGCAAGTAGGGCGAGCGCGAGGCCGCCCGCGGCGAGGGCGCGGCGCGGGCGGCGGTAGACGGCCAGGCCGAGGGCGGTGGCCCCGGCGACGACCGCCGCGCAGGAGCGGACCGCCAGGTTCAGCGTGCCGTTCACGACGTCGCTCGCGACCTCCTCCTGGAGGCCGGAGATCCGCTCGGGGTGGTTGACCAGGGCCTCGGAGCGCACCGGGTCGAGGCGGTCCACGTCGACGTCCAGGCGGATGGGCGCGACGTGCGAGCGCAGCTCCAGGGCGCCGAGCGGCGACACGTCGATCTTCGTGCCGCCGGTGAGCGAGGGCCGCAGCGCCATCCGGGTCTCCATGGGGCCCACGGACGTGTGGACGCTGCCGACGACCAGCAGGCCGAGCCAGGCGCCGAGCAGCACGACGGCCACCAGGCCGAGGGCGCGCGCGACGGGGTGCGGGGTGGGCGCGAGGCCGGGCAGGGCGCGCGGGGAGCGCTTGCGGGCACCCCCGGGGCCGTGGGGTGTGTGAGGGCCCCGGAGGTCTCGGAAGCTCCGGACGCCCCGGAGGGCGCGTCGGCGAGGACGCTGCTCCACGCCTGAGGACCCGCCCTGAGCTGGGCTTTCGTGGTTGTCGCCGGGGCCGCTCCGGAGCGTGCGGAGGCGGTCGCGGAGAGCGGCGGGGGCACCGCGCAGGCTGCGCAGGTGCCGCAGAACGACCATGACGTCGCGCCCCATTGGGCGCGTATGCCCATGTCGGGACGTGGCTATGCCTGGCGGTGATCGACGGTCGACAATGGGCCCGTGCTGGAGATGACGCGCGAGGAGTTCGAGG
Organism: Streptomyces sp. CC224B; assembly: GCF_030010595.1. NCBI lineage: Bacteria > Bacillati > Actinomycetota > Actinomycetes > Kitasatosporales > Streptomycetaceae > Streptomyces > Streptomyces sp. CC224B. The sequence continues at coordinate 40,641 of NZ_JASCXL010000033.1, forward strand.
AACTGGTGGCCGAGGCGCTCGACCGGATCCCGCCCGAGCTGACACGGCTCATGGACAACGTGGCGGTGTTCGTCGAGGACGAGCCGCCCCGCGACGACCCCGAGCTGCTCGGGCTCTACGAGGGCACGCCGCTGACCGACCGCGGCGAGTGGTACGCCGGGGTGCTGCCCGACCGGATCACGATCTACCGGGGGCCGACGCTGCGGATGTGCGAGTCGCGCGAGGACGTCGTGGCCGAGACGGAGATCACCGTCGTGCACGAGGTGGCGCACCACTTCGGGATCGACGACGAGCGGCTGCACGCGCTCGGGTACGGCTGAGCGGCGCCGCCGGGCGCGGCGGTGGGCGCGGCGGTGGGCGGTGCGGCGGGCGCGGGGCTCGTGCGGGCGGGCGCGGGCCTTGTCCGGGGCGGGCGCGGGGCCTGTCCGGGGCGCCGGGGCGCGTGTCCTCTTGCCGTGCGCGGGAGTTGGGCAGGGCGTCCCTCTCCCCTGCGCCTCGGAGGTGCTCGGCCGTGCGCCAGTTGTACGTTTCCGTCCGGTGGGCGGCGGCCGCCATGGCCGTCGCGGCGACCGCGGGCTGTATGAGCATCGGCGACGACGGGAGCGGCGCGCCCGCCCCGGGGAAGTCCGGCCGGGAGCGCGGGGGCGCCGCCGCGCCCGACGGCGGGACGGTGCTGCCCGGCGCCGCGCGCGAGGAGGGGCGGGACGGCGGCCGCCGCGGCGACGACGACAAGGGCCGGAAGGGCCGGGGCGGGAAGGACCGGGGCAGGCGCGGCGAGGACCGGAAGGCCGCCGGCCCCCGCGACGACAAGCCCGGGACCAAGCCCTCGCGGGCCGGTTCGGGCACGACCGCGGCGTCGGTCGAGCCGACGAGGAACGGACGCCCCACGCCGACCCGCACGAAGCCGGGGCCCCGGCCGACGCGCACCACCCCCACGCCGGACCCGACGCCCGAGCCGCCCTCCCCGACGCCGGACCCCACGACGCCCGAGCCGTCGTCGTCGGCGCACGGGGAGGTGGAGGGGCCGGTGAAGGAGCAGGGGGAGCCGTCGCCCGCGGCGGGGCCGGCGTAGGCCGGGGGCGCGGGGTCCGGCGTGGTCCGGTGGGGCGCGGGGGCTGGGGGTGATCGGCGGGGCGGAGGAGCCGGGTGTGACCGGCTCGCGGCCTCGTCCGCAAGCGCCGGTCGGGCTGGTCGTCGAGCGCTGGGCGGCCTCGTCCGCAAGCACCGGACGGGCTGCTTCTCCAGGGCTGTCCTCGCTGGTCCGGCGCTGGTTGCAGGGCTGGGTGCGACGCTGGTTGCAGCACTGGGTACGGCGTCGTTTTCCGGGGGCGGAGCACCGGGGGCGGGCAGGGCGCGGTGGGCCTTCGGGGAGGGTTCTTCCGGTGGGGGTTTGCCAATGGGGGGGGGAGGTGCGTATGGTGGTAGATCGTTTGATCCCATTTGCCCGGCGCCGTAAAAGAGAGCGCCGTGTGGCGCGTACTCTCCCTTGCCGTGGCTGACCGCATTGAGGCGGTCCATTGCGAAATCACGGAGTTGTGGGCGCGTGCCGAGACTCCGGAAGGTTTCGCATTTCGCATGTCCATTTCCAGTTTTGACGTTGACGCTGTCCAGGTTCAGGTCCAGGACGAGGCCGAGCTCGCGACCCTCGCCGATGTTCCCTCGGTGACCGAGGCCGCTGACGCCGCCGAGACGGCCGCGGCGCCCGCCGCGACCGACACCGACACCGCCGCCGCCGAGGTCCTTGAGGCCGTCGAGGCGCTCGTCACCCCCGAGGCCGATGAGGCGCTCGTCACCCCCGAGGCCGATGAGGTCGACGAGGCCGAGGAAGCCGAAGAGCCCGGTATGACCTTCGCCGACCTCGGTCTCCCCGAGGCCGTCGTCCGCAAGCTCGCCCGCAACGGCGTCACCACGCCCTTCCCGATCCAGGCCGCGACCATCCCGGACGCCCTGGCCGGCAAGGACATCCTCGGCCGCGGCCGTACCGGCTCCGGCAAGACCCTCTCCTTCGGCCTGCCGGCCCTGGCCACCCTCGCGGGCGGCCACACGGAGAAGAAGAAGCCGCGCGCCGTCATCCTGACGCCGACCCGCGAGCTCGCCATGCAGGTCGCCGACGCCCTCCAGCCGTACGGCGACGTCGTCGGCCTGAAGATGAAGGTCGTCTGCGGCGGTACGTCCATGGGCAACCAGATCTACGCCCTGGAGAAGGGCGTCGACATCCTGGTCGCCACCCCGGGCCGCCTGCGCGACCTGATCAACCGCGGCGCCTGCTCGCTCGAGAACGTGCGGATCGCCGTGCTCGACGAGGCCGACCAGATGTCGGACCTGGGCTTCCTGCCCGAGGTCACCGAGCTGCTCGACCAGGTCCCGGCGGACGGCCAGCGCATGCTGTTCTCCGCGACGATGGAGAACGAGATCAAGACCCTCGTCGACCGGTACCTGAACAACCCGGTCGCGCACGAGGTCGACGCCGCGCAGGGCGCCGTCACGACCATGACGCACCACATCCTGATCGTGAAGCCCCGGGACAAGGCGCCGGTCACCTCCGCGATCGCCTCCCGCAAGGGCCGCACGATCATCTTCGTCCGCACCCAGCTCGGCGCCGACCGCGTCGCCGAGCAGCTCCGCGACGCCGGCGTGAAGGCCGACGCGCTGCACGGCGGCATGACGCAGGGCGCGCGCACCCGCACCCTCGCGGACTTCAAGGACGGGTACGTGAACGTCCTCGTCGCCACGGACGTCGCCGCGCGCGGCATCCACGTCGACGGCATCGACCTCGTCCTGAACGTGGACCCGGCCGGCGACCACAAGGACTACCTGCACCGTGCGGGCCGTACGGCGCGCGCCGGGCGGACGGGCACGGTCGTCTCCCTGTCCCTGCCGCACCAGCGCCGCCAGATCTTCCGCCTCATGGAGGACGCGGGCGTCGACGCCACGCGCCACATCATCAACGGCGGCGGCGCCTTCGACCCGGAGGTCGCCGAGATCACCGGCGCCCGGTCCATGACCGAGGTGCAGGCCGAGTCCGCGGGCAACGCCGCGAGCCAGGCCGAGCGCGAGGTGCGCCAGCTCACCAAGGAGCTGGAGCGGGCCCAGCGCCGCGCCGCGGAGCTGCGCGAGGAGGCCGACCGCCTCACCGCCCGGGCCGCGCGCGAGCGGGGCGAGGACCCGGCCGAGGCGCTCGCCGCCTCCGCCGCCGTGGAGACCGCCGCCGACGCGGGCGAGACCGAGGCCGCGGCCGCCGTCTCCGTCCCGGAGCAGGCGGAGCAGCCGCGGGCCGAGCGCGCGGAGCGCACCGAGCGCCCGGAGCGCACCGAGCGCTTCGACCGTGGTGACCGCGGTGGCTTCAGCCGCGACAACCGTGACAGCCGTGACAGCCGCCGTGACGACCGTGGTGGCTTCAGCCGTGACAACCGTCGTGACGACCGGGGCGGTTTCAACCGTGACCGTGACCGTCGTGACGACCGCGGTGGCCGTCCCTTCGAGCGCCGCGACGACCGCGGTGGCTTCAACCGCGACAGCCGCGACAGCCGCCGTGACGACCGTGGTGGCTTCAGCCGTGACAACCGTCGTGACGACCGGGGCGGTTTCAACCGTGACCGTGACCGTCGTGACGACCGTGGCGGCCGTCCCTTCGAGCGCCGCGACGACCGCGGTGGCTTCAACCGCGACAGCCGTGACAACCGCGACAGCCGTGACAACCGTCGTGACGACCGGGGCGGTTTCAACCGTGACCGTGACCGTCGTGACGACCGCGGTGGCCGTCCCTTCGAGCGCCGCGACGACCGCGGCGGCTTCCGCCGGGACGACCGCCCGTCCGGCCACCGCGGCAGCGACCGCCCGTACAACCGTGACCGCCGCGACGACCGCCCTTCCGGCGGCTACCGCTCCGGCGGCCACGACCGTCCGTCGTACAACCGTCGTGACGACCACCGCTCCGGCTCCGGCGGCGGCTCCTTCGGCCGCCGCGACGACAAGCCGCGCTGGAAGCGCAACGGCTGACCGTAGCTGAAGAGAGCGGGCCCATCTTCGGATGGGCCCGCTTTCGTCCGTGTCCGGGGCGTTGCGCCGCGACTGTTAGCATCCGAGCCGAAAAATGATCAGGGGGGATCTCTTGGCTCGCTACACCTGGCGGCGCGGCACGGTCGCCACGACGGCGTCGCTCGCGCTGTCCGCCGGACTGCTCTCGCTCGCCGCGCCACCGGCCGTGGCCGAGCCCGGACCCGGACCCGGACCCGCCGGAACCGTCGTCGTCGACGCGGCCGACCGGTTCGAGCCGCGCGGCGTATCGCTGTACGGCGCCGGCCGCACCGGGTACCTGCACCGTACGGAGACGGACGACGGGCGGAGCGGCGTCCTCTGGACGGAGTTCGAGACGGGCCGCACCCGCCAGGTGGAGCACCCCACGTCGGTGAACGGCTCGGTCGCCATGGACATCCGCCCCGGGTTCCACGCGCTGGACCTCACCGACCTGGACTCCGGCGAGTCCGTCGCGATCACCGCTTCGTCCGAGCACTACCTGATGACCGGCGCGTTCACCGACCGCACCGCCGTCTCGACCGTGCGCGACCGTGCGACCGGCACCCTCTCCCTGCACCTGCTGCGCGCCGAGGCCGACGGCACCGTCTCGGACCGGGTGGTGCGGGGCCTGCCCGACGGCGTGACGGGCATGGAACGCGTACGGTTCCAGGACCGCGACGGCGCGGTCCTCCTCCTGCGCGGCCCCGAGGGCACCAGGGCCTACCTGCTCGACTACCGCACAGGCGGTCTCACCCCCCTCTTCCCCGCCCTCAACGGCGACGACCTGCCGACGCAGTACGCGCTCTCCGCCGACCGGGTCCTCGGCTACTGGCCCGAGCGCGACGTGGCGTACACCGTGGAGCGCGGTACGCCGCACGCCGCGCCGGTGCGGACCACGATCCCCGGCCCCGTCGGCCCCACCACCGCGCGCCGGGCGACGATGGCCCTCGCCGGTGACCGGATCCTGGTCGTGCACGAGGAGGCGCTGCCGAAGCGGCAGGTGGGCCAGCCGCTGCACGCGGTCCGTGTCGGCGGCGGCAGCGAGCGCCTGCTCGACCACGCGGGCACGTGGCTCGCGCCCGCCGCCGACGGCTCGGTCCTTACCGTGGGCGGCACCGGGTCCGCCGACTGGGCCGTCCGCAGGGTTCTCGCCGACGACGCAGGCGGAGTGCGGCTCGCCGCGGTCCGCGACGTCGAGCCGGTCAGGGCTCGGATCGACGGCCTCGCACTCGGCGGCGGCCGGCTGACGGTGGCGACCGCGGGCGGTGGCGGTGGCGCCCCCGGGGAGCGCGAACTCCGCTCCTACGACCTGTCCGCCACCGGCGCCCCGAGGGCCGTCTCGGGTCCCGAGCACGTCGCCGCACTGCCCGACAAGGCGTACGCGCCGTGCGCGGAGGACTCCACGTGCGTCGACCTGTACGCCCTCGGCAACGGCCGGGTCGCGTACTCCACCGGCGACACCGTCCGCGAGCCCACGTCCCCGCACACGCACCGGACGATCGCCCCCGGCACGGGACGCGTCGACCTCGTCGGCGCGTCCGGCCGCTACACGCTGATCAACAAGCGCGGCAAGACCCGGTACTACGTCGGAGACTCCGAGAACGCCGCCAGGGAGCCCGTCGCCCACACCTTCACCGCCCACTCGGCCGCCCTCTGGGGCACCAAGGTGTGGCACCCCGGCAGGACCACCGGCACGGTCGTGTCGTACGACCTGAGGTCCCGGAAGACGAGCGCGCCCGTCACACTGGGCTCCGGCTGCGTGCCCAAGGGCCTCCAGGTGGTGGGGCGTTGGCTCTACTGGGACTGCGGGGGCAGGGCCGGGGTGCGGGACCTGACGGCGAAGAGGAACATCACGGTGCCCAAGGGCGGTGCGCTGCTGGGCGACGGCTTCCTCGTGCGCCGGACCGGGACCCGTCTCGACCTCACCGACTTCCACAGGGGCGCGGGGGCGCGCGTGACCACCAGGCGCCTCGCCACTGTGCCGGAGTACGACGAGCCCGGCCCGAGCTGGACCGTCGACAGGTTCGGCGGCCACGTCGCGTACGTCGACGCCGAGCAGCGCGTGCGGGTCGTGCCGGTCGCGGTGCCGCGCTCGCCCGTCACCTCCATCGAGTCGCGCACCGCCGCCACGGGTGCCACGTGGCGGGGCACCTGGCAGCTGTCCCGGCCCGCCACCGCGTGGAAGCTGACGTTCGAGGACGCCACCGGCAAGACGTCCGGGACGGTACGCGGGACCGCCCGCGAGGCCGCGACGATCACCGCACGCTGGAACGGCCGCACTCCCGACGGCAAGAGGGCCCGCACCGGCCGCCACACCTGGACGCTCAGCGCGAGGGGCGCCGGGGACGCCGCTTACCGCACCGTGCAGACGGGCACGCTCCGCCTCACCGGAGGCCGCTGACCCCCGCCCCGGCGACCCACGACGGCACCCGGTGCCGATACCCCATCGGACTGCCAGGCCTCTCCGGCTATGCTCATGGGTGCGCCGACAGCACGTCGGTGTGGACCGTTAGCTCAATTGGCAGAGCAGTGGACTTTTAATCCATTGGTTGTGGGTTCGAGTCCCACACGGTCTACGGGAAGCGGGTTGGTGGAAACCCCATCTGACCTGCGCTTGAGCGCCCTGTCTGGCTTTGCCGGGCGGGGCGCTCCGCTGTTCGCTGGCCCCTTGCTGGCCGCAGGTGAGCCCGGCGGTGCGGCGATCTTGTCGGGGGACGAGGCGCGCGGCGTCCTCGGCCGCCTTCTTGGGGACCTCGGGGAGCACGCTCGTGTACGTGTCCGACGTGATCGTGATGGAGGAGTGCCCGAGCATCTCCTGCACGACCTTCATGTCGGCCCCGGCGGCGAGAGCGAGCGTCGCCGCGCCGTGGCGGAGATCGTGCAGACGGATGGGCGGCAGCTCCGCTTCGGTGGCGAGGTGCTGGAACTGGTCGGTGACCCATGTCGGGTGCAGCCACTCGCCGTCGTCTTGCGTGAAGACACGACCCGTCTCGACGTACGCCTCGCCCCACTTGAGGCGCTCGCGCATCTGCCGCTTGCGGTGCGCCTTAAGGACCTCGACCGTCGCCGAGTCGAGGGCGACCACGCGGGCGCCGCTGTCCGTCTTGGGGGCGGACTCCTCGACCTTCCAGCCGCGCTGTACGAGCTGCGTGGTGACCGTGAGCGTGCCGCCGCGCAGGTCGACGTCGGCCCATTGCAGGCCGCATGCCTCGCCCGGCGGAGCCCGCGGAACGCGACCAGGTGGAAGAGCGCGTACAGGCGGTGCTTCGCGGCCCGGTCGAGGAAGGCGCCGGTCTGCTCGGGCGTCCAGACCATGACGGGGGAGGGTTCGGCTCCCGTGCGCCGCCACTGCGCGATGCGGTCCTCGGTCCACACGAGGGCCTTGGGGCGCCTGCCGCTGTCGAGCTCGACGTGCGCCGCCGGGTTGAACGTGATGAGCTGCTGGGCGATCGCGTCGTTGAGGGCGGCGCGTAGGGTGGCCCGGATGCGCTGTCGGCTGGCCGCTCCCGTGATCTTCCGGAAGGGCTTCATCCGGCGAGCTTCGCCCGCTCCTTGGCCAGTCGCTCGCGCTCGGCTCCCGCGGGCCGCCCCGGCTTGGTCGGCTTGCACCGCTCCATCTGAGCGTGACGGTCGGCGTTCTCGGCGAGGATCTCCTCGTTGTGGTCCTCGATGGCGTCGAACATCTCGACCAGGAGGCCGACCGTGAGGCGGTCGAGGCGGCGCTCGCCTATGCGGGGCTAGAGGTGCACCCGGATGTGCGAGGCGTACCCGTCGAGGGTGGTGTCGCGGCGGCGCTTGCCCGCGAGCCACTCGTCGAGCCACTCGCCCACGGTGATCCGGGTCGTGAGGGACTGCCCGGAGCGGAAGCGGCGCTTCGTCTCCTCGTGGTCCGGTATCGCCTCCTTCTTGGCCGAGACGGAGGCGAGGAGGTCGCCTATGCGCACGCGGCCGTCGGGGTCGTCGTCGCCAGGGATGGTGAGCAGGGCGCGGACCTTGTCGAGGTCGGCCTGCGCGTCGGACGGTCATCCTGTCCCAGGAGAAGAACAACCTCGGGCGCCTCGACCTACCGTCGCTCACGTACGTGGTGCGGGACACGGAGGTCGAGACCGGGGACGGCCTGACCTCTTTGGGGCGCGTCGAGTTCACGGGCGAGTCGGCGCAGAGCGTCGGGGACGTGCTCGCCGACTCGGGCACGGCGCCAGAGGAACGCAGCGAGCGCGAGGAAGCCGTCGCGTGGCTGCGCGACTACCTGACCCGCAACGGCGGCGAAGCGCCTGCGGGCGAGCTGTTCAAGGCCGGGGCACAGGCCGGGTTCGAGCGGCACACGCTGCGCCGCTGCCGGGCCAAAGCGCACGTGAAGTCGCAGAAGGCGGACTTCGACGGCGGGTGGGTGTGGCGCGTGGTCGCGTAGGCGGGCCGCGAAGGTGACGCCAAGATGACGAAGGTGACAGGGCACAGAGAGCTGTCACCTTCGTCATCTTCGTGGTCGCCTTGGGCGCCGAGTGTTACGTCGCCCGGCTCGCGGACAGACCTCAGGATCTCCTCAAGTTTCTTCGGCTCACCCGGGTGGCCCAGATAATGACGCTGTACTCAGGGCCAACCGTGGAGGTGCGTATGGCAATTTCAGATGAAGTGTTCTCCACGATTGATGCCCATGTAGGGGCCCGCTGGACAGCCGTGCCACTGAAGGCTGTTATTGCCTTCTTCATCCTGGGGTTTCTTGTTGAGTTTACTCGCTTCTGGACTATCAGATTCTGGAGCAGGGTGAGCGCGCGAATAGAGCGGCGCCAATGGTTTTCTGGAGCGATAGGGTCGGCCCGCAAGATTGGGGTGGGGGTGGGAGCGCCTGGATGGAGAAAGCGGATGCCGCGCTCCCTCGGCAGCCTTGAAGGGAAGACCCCTGCCCGGCTCTTTCACTACATGAGAGCGAGGCGCCTCACCGGCCAGATATCTTCGAGGCGCCTGGAGAGGATGGCGACGAGGAGGAATCGACTGGAGATGCTTTCCGAGCTGCCAATGAGGGTGGTCAGGGTTTTCGCTCGAAGGTCGGTAGTTGTTCTTTCGTCTTGCGCGGTCGTGTACGACCATGAGCGGCCGGGGGAGCTACGGGGCGACCTTGGGCGGATTGCTGAACGCTCTGTGTCTCTGGCTGATCAGAGAACTTGGATCCCAGTTCTAGTACTTGGGGTCGGCGTCCTAGCTGTTTCTAGGGCCAGCCCTCTGATTGACGGAGTGAGGGCGCGTGACGAGGCGGCTAAGGACACGAATCGAATGTTGACAGAACTCTTGGCTAAACTCTCAGAGCTCGACGTCGCCTTGCGGGAAGTTTACGGGAACATAACTGTCTACCGCCGCGCCTACCTGGATGAAATATCAGGGGTCACAAAGTCGGGGAGAGAGTGGTCACCGCAGAGTGGCTTCGATGAAGTGTACTATGGTTTTAGGGCGGACTGGCTTTACGGGAAATCGCTTGATGCTTTGGTGGGTGAGGGAGATTTCCAGAGGATGCGGCAGGCGCTCGATTCTGTCGGAAGTCACCTCGAGGGAATTCGCGATAAAGGGCTCTCTTCTGTCGCCATCAGGATTCTCGCACCCGTTTCAAGCGTACTTAGGGACTGTGGGCTCGAGTGGCACTTGCTCTATGACCGCAATCATGATCTCGGTGTGACCCGCTCGTATGTGGGGATGGGCTGGCTGGAGATGCGAGCCGAGGCGAAGGAAAGGGTATTCACGAGATTCATGGAGGGATCCGAGGAAGAGCATGTGCTGGATTCCAGACTTCTGGAAGAGTCGTATCGCGTAGATGACCTGCTCTTGCGAGGCAAGCTGGGGCATCTGCGCCTTCGGCGAGTCCAGCGATTCTTGATCAAGCGCGTTCATGGCACGATGTTGACTCGGTTGATTGGTGCTGCTCGGGGATAAGTAGCGACTGCGTGCTGGGCCGATTGGCCGGGCACTTCCGCTGATCTGTCGGCAGCATCGGTGTCGTTTCACGAAAGGCGGTAGCGGTCCGCACGCGACCGGTCGCGCCTTTACGCGCGCGTGCGCGCGAATACATCGTGGCACTGACAGTTGGGCCCGTCCGGGCGACCGGTCACAGCGCTGCCCTACTGCGCGGGTCTGCTCGCCTCGCGTACGCAGTCCACGCACACCCATCCGGCGCGCGCCACGAGCCGGGTGCGCTCTTTGGATGCTTGCCGCACCAGGCCCGATGGGTGCACGGTCGGGCAGGTCACGCTTGATGTAGGAGCCGACGCCGACGCATGGTTTCTTAGCCATCGGCGCCGTCCTCGTCTTCGCTGTCCGGCTCGGCAGGGGGGACGGTCTCCTGCCCGAACACGTCGTACCCGTTGACCTTGGATATCCCGTCGTCGCCTCCCACGGTCTCACCTCCTTCCCTGTGCCGGAAGTGCGGCCCGGCCTTCTCACGGGCAAGGGTCGGGCCGCGTGCGGCGGGTGGAGCGGGCCCGCCGCTGGTTCCTCGGCGAGGGCAGCTAGGTGGTGACCCGGCGGACGTGGGCGGGCTCCAGCCTGGTGGGGAGGTCGTGGGTGGGTTCCATGACCGCATAGTCGGCGAAGACGCGGCGGTAGCGCAGGTGTCCGGTCTCCTGGGTGTGCTTGCGCTGCTATTCCTCGACCGGCTCCGGGGCGCTGTGCAGGCCAGAGGCCGCGTCGCAGTCGGCATCGTCACCGCTGACGCAGCGGGCCCCGTACTCCGCTGCCGCGTAGGGGTCCTGTCGCTGACCGGAGCGTCATGGCGGCCGAGCGGTCCGGGGACAGCATGGCCATGGCGGGGGCTACGCGGCACCTGTGCGACGCGATGTTCCACCGCGGTGACGGTGCGGCGGCCGTCGATCTCGCGACTGCCGTCGCCGGGCGCCTCGAGGCCGACCTCGTCGACCGTGGGGAGCAAGGGCTGAGCGTGCTCGGCATGCTGTACCCGAAGGCCACCATGGCAGCGGCCCACGCCGAGACGCGCGCCGCGGTGCCGGACCTGCTCGAGGCGGCGGAAGCCTCCGCCGAGCGGTTGGGTGCGGACGGCACGCGCTGTGGACCGCCTTCGGGCCGACCAACGTACGGATTCACCGCGTCTCCGCCCTGGTGCGCCTGAACGACGGGGCCGACGCCGTGGCAGCGGCGGCCGAGATCGCTGTTCCGGCCATGAGCGCGCTGCCGAGGGAACGGCGAGCACACCACCTGGGCGACGTGGCCCGTGGGCTCACGCAGGCCGGCAGACGCGAGGAAGCCGTGAGCACGCTTCTCGAGGCCGAGCGCGAGGCACCCGAGGAGACGCACTGCCGCCCGCGTACGAAGCGCCTCGTCGAGGATCTGCGGCTGCTGGGAGTCGGGTCCGCAGAGGGGCGCTTGCGCGGTCTGGCAGCGCGCTGTGGACTGCCCGCATGACTGACCGCGTGCTCTATCTGATCTCTTGCGCGGCGCCGCCCTCGCGCCGAATCCGATCCGGTATCGAGCAGGCGCAGGCGGCGGGTTGGGACGTGTGCCAGGTGTTCACGCCATCCGCCGCCCGCTGGCTCGAGGGCGAGCTGCCGCAGCTCGAGGAACTGACCGGGCACCCCGTGCGCACCTCGTACAAGCTGCCCGACGAGCCCGATGTGCTGCCGCCACCCGACGCGATCCTCGTCGCCCCGGCCACGTTCAACACACTCAACAAGTGGGCGCTCGGGATCTCGGACACGCTCGCCCTTGGCCTCATCACGGAAGCGATCGGGCTCGGCCTGCCACTCGTCGCCCTGCCGTACCTCAACCGTGCGCAGGCCGCGCACCCGGCCCTCGCGACGAGCGTCGACCTCCTGCGGACCAACGGCGTCACGGTCCTGCTCGGCGACGGCGGGTTCGTCCCGCATGAGCCGAAACACGGCGACCTTGACGCGTACCCGTGGCAGGCGGCCCTCGACGCGCTGCCGTAGGCGTCAGCCTGCCCGCCAGTGGGTGCTGGAAGTTTCGGAGTTCGCTCCCTTCCTTCGCCGGGGAGCGACAGACTCGAGCTGTTTCGTATCGCATGGGAGGGCTGCGATGGCGTACGCAGAGCGCGTAGAAGGCGACGGCGATTTCGTTCCCAATCCTGCTCAGGTGAAGGAGATGCACACGACAGACCCTGAGCAGGCGTACGAATTGCTCAAGGCCGCTGCAACTCTCGGGATGGGCGTCGCGCTGAGCAACTACGTGGAGCCCGGCGCGTCTGAGGAATGGTGGCGGGTCGACATCTTCGAGGACCCGCCACTTCGGAAGGGCGAGGACGGAGACGCGGAGTAACGCGACGTGCTGCCAGGGGCCGGTGCGAGGTCCGGTGCCTGGCGGCGCTCGACACCTTTGTTGCAGGTCAGCCAGGGTGCAACGTGAGCCCGGAGTGAGCCCGGACGCCTTCGGATGGGCTGCGATGAGCTGTGATCGCCATGCCATCCAACCGGCTCTCACCTGGTCGGATGGCATGAGGGATCATGCGACGGACCGCCCCGTCACGGGTCCTCGTCGACTTTTGCCTCCATTGGTTGTGGGTTCGAGTCCCACACGGTCTACGGAGTGATCAGCCCCTGACTTGCGGCCCAGGCCGCGAGCCAGGGGCTGATGCGCGCTCGAAGGGGCGTTGCAGATCATTGGCTCGGCCGGTGCTCGGCCGAAGTGTTGGCGATCGTGGAAGAGGGCCCGCCCGGAGGAGTCTCCGGACGGGCCCGTTCGCGTCTGCGGGCGGCCGCACGCCGTACCGCGCAGCCGCCCCTCCGCGCCGGGGTCACCCCGCCCACCGGCCCGTCAGGAACGTGAGGGCGCAGACGGTCATGAGGGGCGCCACGAGGCACACGTACGCGGTGCGTACGCGCGGGGCGCGCAGGCTCCAGGCGGCGAGGACCACCCACAGCGGCCACCACAGGAGGGTGGCGCGGGGCAGGGACATGTACCAGTACGAGGTGCCGAGCGCGGCCAGGGTCAGGGCGGTGTACGTCGCCTCGGGCCAGCGGCGCCGGTACAGCAGGAAGCCGGTGAGCAGCAGGCCCAGGACCATCGCGAGGAGCTCGGCCTGGAACTCGATGGCGTAACCGGTGGGGACGGTGTGGTGGAAGGCCGCGTCCCAGGTGTTGCGCCAGGCCTCCCAGGGCGGGTGGAAGTCGCGGTACCAGCCGCGCTCCTCCGCGTGCTTCCACGCCATCCAGTCACCCGTGTGGGACCGGAGGTACGCGCTGTACGCGAGCGGCGGCAGCGCGGGCAGCAGCAGCCAGGGCAGCGCGCGCCCGTCGCGGTGCGCGCGGACGGTCGTCAGGAAGAGCACGGCGATCGCGGCGGCCAGGAAGAGGCCGCTGACGCGCACGGTGGTCGCCAGGGCCGCCAAAGTCGCGGCGAGCGGCCAGGCCCGGCGCTGCGCGGCCAGCCACGCGGGCAGGGCCAGGGCGAGGAACAGCGCCTCGGTGTAGCCGGCCGCGAGGAACACGGCGCAGGGGGAGAGCAGGAAGAACAGGACCGCGCGGCGCCCCGCGTCCGGGTGGGGCACGTACCGGCGGGTGACGCGGGCGAGCGCGAGGACCGCCACCGCGCCGCAGACGAGGGAGAGCAGCAGCCCGGCCGCCGTCCAGTCGGGTACGACGGCGTGGACGGCCCGCAGCGCGAACGGGAAACCGGGGAAGAAGGCCTCCCGGTTGTCCCAGTCCGCCGTCCCGGGGCCCGCGCCCCCGGGGAAGTAGCCGTCCTGCGCTATGCGGAGGTAGTGCCACCAGTCCCACTGCTGCCAGGCGGCCAGGAGTGAGGAGGCGTGACGGGTGCGGGAGTCGGCCGGGAACAGCCAGGTGGCGCAGTAGGCCGTCGTCCACAGGCCTACGCGGGTGAGGACGTAGAGGGCGAGGACGTCCCTGTCTTCGCGGGACACGCGGTGCGACAGGCGGCGGGCGGTGGCGCGGAGTCCGTTCCGTACGGCCTCGCGTACGGCGTTCCGGCGCGTGGCTGGGCCGGGGGAGCGCGCGTTCCCGGAGGCGGGGCGCGCCGCCTCCCGGGGCCGGGGAGGGGACGAAACGGGCATGGCGGGGCCTCCGGGGGCGGTTCGGGGTGTGCGGGGCCGCCTCGCGGCGGTGCGTGGGTGACGCGAGGTGGGGGAGGGGCGCAAGGGGTGAGGGGCTGCGCGGGAGTGGGGCCGGGCTCAGGTCTCCGGCGCGGACGTGTCGGTCGCCGTGCTCCTGACCGGCCCCCGGGACGGATCCTCGGTCCGCGACGGCGGCGCGCCCGCCGAGGTCGGCGGGGCCGTGGTGCGCGGTGCCCTCAGCGGTGGGCTGGTGCGCGAGGGCGGCGTGGGCGATCCGGCCGGGCGCGTGGCGGGCGGCGTGGTCGCCGTCGTGGCCAGGGTCGGCGGCGGGGGCCAGGTCGTGGACGCCGACGGCGAGGGGGACATGGGCGGCGAAGGGGACGGCGTCGGCTTCGAGGGCACGGACGCGGGCGGCGTCGCGGGCGCGGAGTCCCGCATCAGCGCCGCCGCGCCCGCGCCGGCGACGACGAGGGCGGCGGTGACGGCGACCGCGGTCACGAAGACCCGGTGCGCCCGACGGCCGCGCCGGACGACCACCGCCACCGGCGGCACGTCGGCACGGGCCCGCCCGGCGGCAGCGGCCTCCTGGAACAGCGAGCGCAACGGGTCGTGCTGGGGATCGAGCTGGGGGTCAGACACCGGGGGCCTCCTCGGTGCGTGGGTCCGGCAGGTGGTGGCGTACGGGGGGTGTGGGCGTGGCTGTGGTGCGGGGTGTGAGCACCGGGGTGTCCGGGGCGTCTGTGGTGTCCGGGGCGTCTGTGGTGTCTGTGGTGTGGGGGGTGGGTGGGGGTGGTGAGTAGAGAGGTGGTGCTGGTGGTGCCGACGGTCCCCGTAGTGCCAGGGGGTCCCGTGGTGCCAGGGGGTCCCGTGGTGCCAGGGGGCCACGTGGTGCCGGGTGCGCCTCCGCGAGGCGCGGGGTGGCGAAGACAGCGGAGGGTTCACGCACCGTGGACCTCCTCGGTCCGCGGATCCGTGAGGCGGCGGGCGAGCGCGGCCCGGCCGCGGGCCAGGTGGGTCTTGACCGTGCCGGCGGCCAGCCCGGTCTCCCCGGCGATCTGCTCGACGGTGAGGTCGCACATGTAGTGCAGGGCGAGCGTCCGGCGCTGCTGCGGCGGCAGTGCGCGCAACGCCTCGACCAGCGTGACGGAGTCGGGGCCCGGCCCCTCGGCGTGCGGCGGGGCGCCGCTGCGCTGCCAGGCCGAGGCCGAGCGGCGCAGCCCGCGCCAGCGGCTCACCGCGAGCCGCCAGGCGACGGTACGGATCCACGCCTCGGGACTGCCGTCCCGGTCCAGCCGCCCCCGGCGGCTCCAGCCCTTGACGAAGGCCTCCTGGACGACGTCCTGCGCCTCGTGCAGATCGCCGAGCATCACGTAGAGCTGGCCGGTCAGCCGCGCGGCCGCCTGCGCGTAGAACTCCTCGAACTCCTCGACGGTCAACAGATTGCTCCTGGATCTCTTCGGTCTCACCGTGCATACGCCCCCCGACCCGGGTTCGGATGACATGGGGCGCGAAAGATCCCGGTGACGCCGGTCACAGCGTGGCCTCTGGCCGAGGGCACGCCTGACCAGGGCCTGACCAGGGCTTTTGTAGTGGCATCGGGTTCGGGCGCGGGGTGGCGGGGCCCTGGCGGGGTGCCTGCCGAGGGTCCTGGGGCGGCCCTCCGGCCATCAGTTCGCGTTCACGGCCCCTGATGGCGTACTGTTGGGTTCACCGACGCGGGGTGGAGCAGCTCGGTAGCTCGCTGGGCTCATAACCCAGAGGTCGCAGGTTCAAATCCTGTCCCCGCTACTGAAACCGAAGGCCCGGGATCCCAACGGATCCCGGGCCTTCGGCGTACCCAGGGGATTCCGGGTCTGGGGATTCCGGCCTTCGGCGTCCCACGCCCGCGCCTGCCCCGGGTCCCGTGTGCCCGCGCCGCCTCACGCCCCGTACGCCCGGCGCCCGCTCCGGGCGCCCCCCGCCCCGCCCACGCCGCGCGCCCCGCACCCCGCCCCCGCTTCACCCACTTGGCGCACGCCGACTCGCTCGCGGGCCGCCGGACGGGAAGCCTTGGGCCGATGCGGCGGGTCTGCGGTGGGAGTGGAACGGTGGTTGCTTCGGGTGGTGGGGGCCGGTGCGCCGGTGCCGGGCCGGAGGGGCGCCATGGGCGGTAAGGGCCGCAGACGGCTCCCCCGGGAGCGGGCCCTGACCCGGGCCCTGCCCCCGTTCCTCATCGTCGCCGGGATCCTCTTCGACGTGCTCACGCCGCCCGAGTTCACCGCGTCCCCGATCTTCGCGGCGGCCCCGCTGATCGCCGCGCCGTTCTTCTCGCTCGGCACCACCGCGGCGACCGCCGCCGTGTCCTGCGCCACCGTCCTTGCGCTGCGCACGGTGAACCACGCGGACGCGTACGTCGAGGTGGTCACGGAGTTCCTCACCATGCTGACCGTCGGCGCCCTCGCCGTCGTCATCAACCGCGTCGTCCGGCGCGGCAACGCCCGCCTCGCCTCCGCCCGCTCCATCGCCGAGGCCGCCCAGCGCGCCGTCCTGCCGCAGCCGGGGCCGCGCGTCGGGGGCCTCGACGTCGCCGCGCGCTACGAGGCCGCGCAGGCCGACGCGTTCATCGGCGGCGACCTGTACGCGGTGCAGGACACCCCGCACGGCGTCCGGCTCGTCGTCGGCGACGTACGGGGCAAGGGCATGGGCGCGGTGGCCGCCGTCGCCGTCGTCATCGGCGCCTTCCGGGAGGCGGCCGAGCAGGAGGCCACCCTGGAGGCCGTGGCGCAGCGCCTGGAGCGTGCGCTCGCGCGCGAGGGCACCCGGCGCGACGGACTCGACGCGTTCGAGGGGTTCACCACCGCGGTCCTCGCCGAGATCCCGCCCGGCCGGGGGATCGTCCGGCTCGTGAACCGCGGCCACCCCGAACCGCTGCTGCTGCGCGCCGACGGGCGGCTGTGCGTGCTCTCGCCCACGGAGCCCGCGCTTCCGCTCGGCATGGGCGAGCTGGGGAGCTGGCCCGACCGCGCGGACGAGACCGACTTCCCGCCCGGCTCGACGCTGCTGCTCTACACCGACGGGGTCAGCGAGGCCCGGGACGAGCACGGCGCCTTCTACGATCCCGCGCTGCGGCTCGGCGGCCGGATCTTCTCCGGCGCGGACGCCCCCGACGCGCTCGTCTCCACCCTCGTCGCCGAGGTCCTCGACCACACCGCCGACGGGGCCACCGACGACATGGCGCTCCTCGCCGTACGCCGTCCCGTCACGGCGGGTGACTGAACGGAACCCCAGCGCAGCCCAACTGACGCACCTTCGTCGACATGTGAAGATCCGTCCGGCTGCGCTGCGTCATGACGGCCGGTCAACTCGCCCGGATCAGCACGTAGATGTCCCGTTGTGTACGTGGCGTAAGCGTTAACGATCAGTCGGAACAGCTTGGACTACGGAGCCGCTGTCTATTAACGTTCGATAACGCAGCGCGGTCGTCCCAGCCGTCACACCCGACGGCTCCGCGCGCACGCGCCTAATCCCGCAAGGGAGCCGGGGAACCACCAACTTGGGGTGAATCGGACGCCCTTCGCGTGCGAGACGCCGTAGCGCCGTGACGTGGTCACGGGGTGCGTCCCGCACGTGAGGTACGGCCGTAGGAGACCTTCCTGCTCCGAACCCGTCAGCTAACCCGGTAGGCGAGAAGGAAGGAAAGGAGTGCGCCCCCGTGGCGTCCAACCGGCCTGCCCCAGAAGCGCTCATACCGCACGGCGACACCGCCGACCGAGCCGCCGGGGGTGACGACCCCGCGGGTCCCGCAGGTCACTCCGGCCATGCCGGTCACTCCGGTCCCTTCGACTTCTTCGGCCCCTCCCCCGACTCTGCTCCGTACGAGGACTCTTCCCCGTACGAGTCGTTCGATTCCTCGCCGTACGCCGCCCAGCGGCCCGAGGGCTCCTGGGAGGAGTGGAACCCCACCGCGGAGAGCGTCCGCCCCGTCCGCGGGCGGCACCGCATCCACAAGAAGGGCGGCGGCGGCCTCGCGCGCAGCTCCACCGTCCTCGGCGTCGGCGTGATCGCCGCCGTCGGCGCGGGCGGCATCGCCTCCGCGCAGGGCGGCAAGCCGCCCGTCTCCATCGCCATGCCCGACATGTCGGCGGTCGCGGACGCGCTGCCGGAGGCCGAGTCGCTGCCCGGCGTCGGCGCCCTGCTCGGCGGTGACAAGGCCGAGGCCGAGCCCGCCACCGCCGCGTCCACCGCCCCGCTCAGCTCCGCCGGCGTCACCACCGCCGACGCCGAGCAGGGCACCACGGACGCGGGCGAGGCCCTGCGCGCCCGCATCCTCCAGCAGGCCGAGAACCAGCGGCACCAGGCAGACGACGCCCAGCGGGCGCGGGCCCAGGCCGCCGCCGTCACGCAGGCCGCCGAGACCGCCGAGGCCAAGCGGGAGAAGGCGGAGGCCGCGGCCAGGGCGAAGGCCGCCGAGGAGAAGCGGAAGAAGGAGGCCGAGGCCCGCGAGAAGCGCGAGGCCGAGCGCCTGGCGAAGCTCGCCAAGAGCTACGCCCTGCCCACCTCCTCGTACACCCTGACCTCCCACTACGGCGACGCCGGCGCCATGTGGTCCTCCGGCCACCACACCGGCCTGGACTTCGCCGCCCCCACCGGCACCCCGCTCAAGGCCGTCCACACCGGCACCGTCAAGGAGGCGGGCTGGGCGGGCGCGTACGGCTACCGCACGGTCCTGGAGCTCGAGGACGGCACCGAGATCTGGTACTGCCACCAGTCCTCGCTCAGCGTCAGCGCGGGCCAGAAGGTCACCACGGGCGAGGTCATCGGCCGGGTCGGCGCCACCGGCAACGTCACGGGCCCGCACCTCCACCTGGAGGTCAAGACGGGCGCGGGCGCGACGATCGACCCCCTGGCGTGGCTCCAGGGCAAGGGCCTGAACCCGTAACACCCCCCGGCACAACCGCGGCACGGCGGAACACCGCGGCTCCTGGCGCGCGGCTCCACGACGCCGGCGGCCCTGGCGACGACCCCCCGACGCCAGGGCCGCCGGTCCTTCCCCGCCGCAGCCCCGGGGCCCGGCCCGCCGCCGGAATTCCGAAATCCGTACGGGCGTTGACGCCTCGTATGACCACTCTTCGCCCTCTGGGCCCGTCCGACCTCGAAGTCTTCCCGCTCGCCCTCGGTGGCAACGTCTTCGGCTGGACCGCCGACCGCGAGCAGTCCTTCGCCGTCCTCGACGCCTACACCGCCGCGGGCGGCAACTTCATCGACACCGCCGACGCCTACTCGCACTGGGTGCCCGGCAACCAGGGCGGCGAGTCCGAGACCGTCCTCGGGCAGTGGCTGGCCGCGCGCGGCAACCGCTCCGACGTCGTCATCGCCACGAAGGTGGGCGCCCACCCCGCGTACAAGGGCCTGTCCGCGCGCACCGTCAAGGCCGCCGCCGAGGAGTCGCTGCGCCGCCTCGGCACGGACTACATCGACCTCTACTACACGCACTACGACGACCCGTCCGTGCCCGTCGAGGAGTTCATCACCGCCCTCGACGAGCTGGTGCGCTCCGGCAAGGTGCGGGCGATCGCCGCCTCGAACATCACCGCCGAGCGGCTCCAGGAGTCCCTCGACTTCTCCGACCGCGAGGGCCTCGTGCGGTACGTGGCACTCCAACCGCACTACAACCTCGTCTCCCGCGACACGTACGAGGGCCCGCTGCAGGAGGTCGCCTCGCGCTCCGGGCTCGCCGCCGTCCCCTACTACGCGCTCGCCTCCGGCTTCCTGACCGGCAAGTACCGCCCGGGCTCGGAGGTCGACAGCGCCCGTGCCCAGAAGGCCGGGGAGTACCTGGCCACGGAGCGCGGCCGCCGGGTCCTGGCCGCCCTGGACGAGGTGGCGAAGGCCCACGACGCGCAGGTCGCCACCGTCGCCCTCGCCTGGCTCGCCGCGCAGCCGACGGTGGCGGCGCCGATCGCCTCGGCGCGCACGGTCGAGCAGCTCCCCGCGCTGCTCGCGGTGGCCGACCTGGAGCTGACCGGGGCCGAGGTCGCGGCCCTGACGGCGGCCGCGGCCTGAGCTCAGGTGCGGTAGGGGTGGTACGGGGGCCGGACCGGGCCGTACGCGTGCACGGCGTACGCGGTGCCCGGCGGCACCGGGGGCGGTGTCGCCGCCCGGGCCGCGTACCCGAGCGCGGGCCCGGCCACGGCGCGCCGCTCCCGCAGCGCCGCGAGCAGCTCGCGCTCCCGGGTGATGAAGTCGGCGCCGACCCGGCCGTGCCGGGCCCGGTGCCGCAGGAGGGCGAGGGCCGTCGCGTGCGTCTCGTACTCCACGACGGTGCGCCCGGCGCCTCTGCCCAGGTGGTACGCCGCGTAGTCGCGCGCGAGGGTGCGGGCGCGCAGGGAGCCGAGCGCGTACGGGTCGCCCGGCGCGAACCAGCCCGCGGCCACGTACACGGGCAGCTCCTGGCGCACGATCCGCAGCTCGCGCCGGCGCAGCCAGACGGCGAGCCAGGTCAGCAGCCCGAACACCGGCAGCATGAAGGCGGCGTACACGACGAAGAAGCCGTACTCGCCGAAGCCCGCCGAGCCGTTCCAGAAGGCGTGCAGCCCCATCGCGAGCAGCAGCCCGGCGCACGGCAGCACGGTGCGGCGGACGGTGTGGTGCTCGGCGGTGACGGCGGCGATGCCGAAGCCGATGCCGGTGAGCGCGGTGAACAGCGGGTGCGCGAACGGTGACATGACAACCCGGACGAAGAAGGTCGCCGCGGTCACGGAGGCGAGGCCGCTCTCGCCGTTGAGCTGGTCGGTGCCGAAGGCGTTGCCGAGGTAGAGGATGTTCTCGGTGAACGCGAAGCCGGTGGCGGTGACGCCCGCTATCACGAAGCCGTCGACGACCCCGGTGAAGTCGGCTCTGCGGAACAGGAAGACGAGCAGCACGGCCGCGGCCTTCGCGGACTCCTCGACGACGGGCGCTATGACGGTCGCGCCGAGGGTGTCGGCGCCGGCCGGGTCGGCGGTGGCGGTGGCTATCCAGCGGGTCGCGAAGCTGTTCGCGAGGATCGCGATGAGCGCGGCCGCGCACGCTCCCCAGGAGAAGGCGAACACCAGGTTCCGCCAGGGCCCCGGGGCCACCCGGTCCAGCCAGCGGAACGCCGCGATCAGCAGCGGTACGGGGAGCGTGGCGAGGCCGAGGCCGACCAGGAAGCCCTCGGTGCCGGTCTGCTCGCGGACAAGGGCGAGGATCACCAGGCCGGACAGCGCGAGGAGCGTGACCACGCCGGTGGCCCGGATGGCGCCGCGCTGCCACCAGCGCGGGTGCCGGGGCCCGGGTGCCCCGGCCGGCCCGGCGGGCCCGCCGGGCGGCGTCGGGTGGCTCGGGCGTGCGGGACTGGTGGCCACGGTTCGACCCTAACGAGGCTGGGAGCGGCCCGCGACGGTGCCTCAGGCCTGGGTGGGGACGGCGCCTCAGGCCCCGCTCGGCGTGCCGGCGCGGCGGAACAGCAGGTCGTGGACGACGTGGCCCTTCCTGAGGCCCTGGCCCTCGAAGCGGGTGAGCGGGCGGAAGTCGGGGCGCGGCGCGTACCCGCCGTCCTCCTGGGTGTTCTCGAAGTCGGGGTGCGCGGTGAGCACCTCCAGCATGTGCTCCGCGTACGGCTCCCAGTCCGTGGCGCAGTGCAGCACCGCGCCGGGCTTGAGGCGGGGCGCGAGCAGCGTCAGGAAGTCGGGCTGGATCAGGCGCCGCTTGTGGTGGCGGGCCTTGGGCCAGGGGTCCGGGAAGTAGACCCGGGCGCCGTCCAGGCTCTGCGGGGCGAGCATCTCGCGCAGCAGGATCACGGCGTCGCCGTTGGCGACGCGGACGTTGGTGAGACCGGCGCGGTCCGCGAGGTTCAGCAGGTTGCCCTGGCCGGGGGTGTGCACGTCCACGGCGAGGATGCAGGTGCCGGGGTCCGCCGCCGCCATCTGCGCGGTGGCCTCGCCCATCCCGAAGCCGATCTCCAGGACGACGGGCGCCGTGGTGCCGAAGAGCTCCGCCAGGTCGAGCACCCGCTGTCCGTCGATGTCGAGGCCCCACTTCGGCCACAGCCGCCGCAGGGCGTCGCCCTGAGCGGTGGTGACGCGGCTGCGGCGCGGCGTGAAGCTGCGGATGCGCCGCTCGAACCGGTCGCCGGAGGGGTCGGGGACGGGACCTTCGGGAAAGCGGGGGGCGCCCTTCGGGCGGGAGTTCTCAGACACAGTGCCGCCGATTTTAGTGCCGCCCGCCCTGCTGGGCGCCCGGTGCCGGGGCGGGCCAAGGGGTTCCAGCCCGTCCGGCGTTCGAGGACGAGGCCGCAGGCCGATTTCCGGGCTGGGCGCCCGCGCCAGGGTCAGCGCAGCGCGGCCAGGACCCGGCGGGCGACTTCGCGGCCGATCGGGAGCGAGGCGGTGGCCGCGGGGGAGGGCGCGTTCAGCACGTGCACCGTCCGGTCGCCCTCGCGTATCAGGAAGTCGTCGACGAGCGTCCCGTCCCGCAGCACGGCCTGGGCCCGCACCCCCGCGGGGGAGGGCACCAGGTCCGCCGGCGTGACGGCCGGAAGGAGCCTGCGCACCGCGTCCGTGAACGCCGCCTTGGACACCGAGCGCCGCAGCTCCCCGGTCCCGTACCGCCAGTGCCGCCGGGCGATCTGCCAGGAGCCCGGCCAGGCGAGCGTCCCGGCGAGCTCGCGGGGCCGTACGACCCCCCAGTCGTACCCCTCGCGGGCGAGTGCGGGGACCGCGTTCGGCCCCACGTGGACGCCGCCGTCGACGCCCCGGGTGAGGTGGACGCCGAGGAAGGGGAAGGCCGGGTCCGGCACCGGGTAGACGAGGCCGCGCACCAGCTCGGGCCGCGTGAGGGTGAAGTACTCCCCCCGGAAGGGCACGATCCGCATGCCCGGGTCGTCACCGGCCAGGCGGGCCACGCGGTCGCAGTGCAGCCCGGCGCAGTTGACGAGGACCCTGCCGCGCACCACGTCGCCGCGGGCGGTGCGCACGGCGGCGCCGAGGCCGGGCCGCCGGTCGACGCGGACCACCTCCGCGCCGTACCGCAGCTCGGCGCCGGAGGCGCGGGCGAGCTGCTCGGCGACCGCGCCGTAGTCGCAGATGCCGGTGGTGCCGACGTGGATCGCGGCGAGCCCGCGCACCTCCGGTTCGTACTCCGCTATCTGGGCGCGGCCGAGCTCGCGCACCGGGATGCCGTTCTCCCGGCCGCGCTGCACGAGGGCGTGCAGGCGGGGCAGCTCGGAGCGGTCGGTGGCGACGACGAGCTTGCCGGTGACCTCGTGCGGAATGTCGTACTCCGCGCAGAACTTGACCATCTCGGCGGCGCCGCGCACGGCGAATCGTGCCTTCAGCGAGCCGGGGCGGTAGTAGATCCCGCTGTGGATCACGCCGCTGTTCCGCCCGGTCTGGTGGCGGGCGGGGCCGGCCTCCTTCTCCAGGACGGTCACGCGGGTGCCGGGCGCGGCACGGGTGAGGGCGTGCGCGACCGACAGACCGACGATCCCGCCCCCGACGACGAGCACGTCACAGTCGTACGCCACGGCACCCCGACCCATCGCTCCTCACCTCCCACCCCGATAGTGCCCTGCACCACTGACAACGCCGGTAAACGTGGTCCTGAGCACGCGGGACGCGAGGCCGCGCGGCCCCGCTCACGCCGGGGCGACCAGCAGCGGGCGCGCCCGCTCCCGCAGCTCCACCACCCGGGGCTCGTCGCCGTAGGGTTCGAGCCGGTGCAGGAGGTCCTTCACGTACTCCGTGGTGCGGGCGGAGGAGATGCGCCCGGCGACCTCCACGGCCCGGACGCCCTGCTCGCAGGCGGCGTCCAGGTTTCCGGACTCCAGCTCGGCGACGGCGGAGACGACGAGCCGCAGGCCGTGGGAGCGGACGAACTCCTCGGTGGGCCGGGACAGGGCCTGCTCGGTGAAGCGCCGGACCTGGCGGGGTGCCTTGAGGTCGCGGTAGCACTCGGCGGCGTCGGCGGCGAACCGGTCGTACGAGTAGAAGCCGAGCCACGACGGGTCGTGGTCGCCGTCGCGGGCGCGCTCCAGCCAGCCCTCGGAGGCCCGCAGCGCGGCCCCGGCGGCCTGCGCGTCGTGGGCGCGCGCGTGCGCGCGTGCCTCGACGAGGCGGAAGAAGCTCATGGTCCGGGCGGTGGCGAGGCCGCGGTTGCGCTCGAGGGCGGCCTGCGCGAGGTCGACGCCCTCGTCGCCGAAGCCGCGGTAGGTGGCCTGGAGGGACATGGACGCGAGGACGTAGCCGCCCAGGGGTACGTCGGCCGCGGCGCGGGCGAGCCGCAGCGCCTGGATGTAGTACCGCTGCGCGGCCTCCTGCTGGCCGGTGTCGAAGGCCATCCACCCGGCGAGCCGGGTCAGCTCGGCGGTGGCGCCGAACAGGGCGCGGCCCACCTCGTCCGAGTACGAGCCGAGCAGCAGCGGCGCCGCCTCGACCCGCAGGCACTCCGGGACCATGGACGAGCGCCAGTCCCCGCCGCCGTACTTGGAGTCCCATCGCCGCGCGTCCTCCGCGGCCTCGCGCAGCTTCAGCACGTCGCTGTGGCCGACCTTCATCGGCGCGCCGCCGTCGTCCGCCCGGGCCGCGTCGCGCGGCCCCTCGCGGCTGGCGTCGCGCGCGACGGAGCTGTCGGCCGGGGTTATCAGCCAGCGGGACGCGGGCGTGGCGTAGGCGCTGACGGCGAAGGAGCCGGCCAGGGACTGCCAGATGCCGCCCCCGCCGGCGCGGCGGCCCGCGAGGTCGAGGCGGTACAGCTCGGTCGCCGACTTCACGGCGGCGCCGACGTCGCGCGGGAAGGCGAGGCCCACCTCGGGCGCGGGGTCCGCGTCGGCGAGGCCGATCTCGTGCAGCGGCACCGGCCGGCCGAGCTTCTGCCCGATGGCGGCGGCGATGAGGTGCGGCGCGGCGCCCTGCGGCACCATGCCCTTGGACACCCACCGGGCCACCGAGGTCTTGTCGTACCGGAGGGTCAGCCCGCGCTGGGCGCCGAGGTCGTTGACCCTGCGGGCGAGTCCCGCGTTGCTGATTCCCGCGAGGGCGAGAACGGTGCCGAGCTTTTCGTTCGGCCCGCGTTGCTCCCTGGACATGCGCCACCCCTCGACACAGACGGCTGCCGGCAGGTGTGACCGCGCGGCATTCGTGCCGCGTTCCCCCGGGGACGGCGACCGGGGGTCCTCGGTGCGTACGGCGTGTCGCGCGCCGTTTCCCCGATCCCGGCCGCAAGCGCGCGTGGCCGAGCCCCCAGGTATATGCCTCCGCGAGAACAACAGCACACCCAGCGTAGTTTGGTGAATCCCAAGCGTTAAGAGGCGCAGTTCCGGATGGCGGGATTGTTGTCCGTACGGGCGTGCGGCGCCGTCGGGGCGTGCTCCGGGTGTGTGGCCGTGCGCCTGTGTGTGCGCTCTTCTACGGCCACCGGGGGAGCGTTTCCATGGATGACGCGTGGGTCGGCCCGCTGCGCTGGAGTCAGCGGGCTGGGGGACACCGCCGCCTCCATCCCCGCGGGCGGCGGACCGGTCCGGGAGGCGAGCACCGCCTCCCGGGCTGTGCGTGGGCCGTTCCGGCCCTGGGGGGCGTGTTCGGCCATGGCTGATTTGGCCGAAAATCGCTGCCGCCTGCCCGCGCCCGGGCCGCCCGACACGCCCGTCCCGTCGCCACCGGCTCCCTCCGCGGACGTCAGGCCGTCGTTCTGCGGACGTCAGGTCGTCGTCGGGGCCCGTGCCGACGTCGCCGACCCCTTCCACCGCCCTCCGCCCACGTCGTTGCCGCCTCAACGAACGATCATCGTGGGCGTGTTCGCGCCGGTACGAGCGCCGTCGCAGACCCTCTCGTGCGCCTCCTTCGTGGCAGCATGGGTCCCCAGTCCCTCGGTCGGACGGGTGCACTGGTTGTCCACAGCCTGTGGAGGCGGCGATGCGGTGGTTGGTGGGGTGGAGCAGTACCACCGCGAGGCCCTCGGCCGCCGTCGGCGCCGCGGGCGCCACCGGGGACGACGGCGAGACCGTGCACCCCGTGGGGTCCCAGCTCCTGTGGGGCGACCCCGACCCCCTGTGGGCCGTCGGCGACTGGCGCCCCGACGAGGTGCGCACCGTCAAGGCCGACGACCGGACCCGCATCGCCGTACTCGGCACCTGCGGCGCCAGCGACGAGGAGCTCAGGGTCAGCCTGTTCGCCGCCCGCGGCGGCGCCCTGCGCCACCTGACCGCGTGGCCCGGCAGCTACACCGCCGTCGTCCAAGTCGGCCGCCGCGTGATGATCGCCGGTGACCTGGCGGGCGCCCGGCCCGTGTTCTACACCCCCTGGGCGGACGGTACGGCCTACGCGACCGCCGCCCTGCCCCTGGCCGACCTCATCGAGGCCGACCTGGACATCGGCCACCTCGCCGCGCTGCTCGCCGCCCCCGACGTGCCCGAGGCGCTGCACGACTCGACGCCGTACCAGGGCGTGCGACGCGTGCCCCCGGGGCATGCCCTGATCCTCCGCGCGGGCGCACGCGAGGTCGCCGGGTACGAGCCCGTGGCGTCGCTCGCCGTCGCGGCGCCCCCCACCGACGAGGCCAGCGCGGTGGACGGCGTCCGGGACGCCCTCGTCGAGGCCGTACGCGCGCGGTTGCGGGCCCCGCGGCACGTGCCGGACATCGACCCCGGGCCCGTGCCCGGCATGGGCCCCGCCGAGCGGCGCGCCGCCCGCGGCATGCCGGTGCCCGGCATCGGCGCCGACCTCTCCGGAGGGCCCGCCTCCGGCACCCTCGCCCTGCTCGCCGCCGGCCTGCCGGGGGTGCCGGGCACCGTCCTCGGCCACGGCACCGGGGCGGGCGAGCGGCTCCTCGCCGTGACCTTCAACGACCTCGCCACCGGCGGCCGCGAGGCCGAGCTGGAGCGCGCGGGCGCCATCGCCGCCAACCCGCGCCTGCACCACGTCGTCGTCACCGGCGGCGAGGAGGTCCTGCCGTACGCCGACCTGGACGTGCCGCTCACCGACGAGCCCAGCGGCGTCCTGGTCGCCGCCCAGCGCCACCGCGTCCGGCTCGCTTCGGGCAGCGCCGACCACTTCACCGGCTACGGCGCGCGGCAGGTGCTCGACGCCCACCCCGCGCGCCTGGCCGACCTCCTGATGGACCGCAAGCGGCGCCACCTGGTGCGGCCGGTGACCGCCCTGGCCAAGGCCGAGGGCTCGGTCCTGGTGCCCGCGCGCGTGTACGGGGCCGCGCGCCGCCTCGCCCGTACGTCCCACAGCGCGGGCGTGGAGACCCTGGCCGACCGGCTCCTGCACCGCCGCTTCGAGGAGCCCGGCGGCGCCGTCGGGGCCTCGCTCGCGGCCCTCGCGTGGGCCAGACCGGGGCCGGCCGCGCGCTGGCTGACCGGTGAGGCCCTCGCTGAAGTATCGGTTCGTCTCCAGGAGACGACGACGCGCCCCGGTCCCGGCCCCGGGCAGCGCCCCGGTGAGTTCCGCGCGCGGGCGGCCCTCTACCGGCACGCCGCGGACCTCCGCATCCTCGAACAGGCCGCGGAGGTGCGCTCCCAGCGCCTGCACGCGCCGTTCCTGGACAACCAGGTCGTCCGCGCCTGCCGCGCCCTCCCCGAGTCCGTACGGGTACGCCCCGGGGCCCGCGCCGAGATCCTGCGCAGCGTCCTGGAGGGCTCCGGGGTCACCGAACTCCCGCCCGGCTGGGGCGCCCCGTCCCACGCCTCGAACGCGGCCGCCGCCCGCACCGGCCTGCGGGTGGCCGTGGACGGCCTGGTGGCCCTCTTCGACACCCCCCTGCTCGCGCAGGCGGGCCTGGTCGAGGCCCGCGTGGTCCGCAAGGCCCTGCGGGCGGCGGCCGAGGGCGAACCGGTCCCCCTGGACGGCCTCGCCGACCTGGTCGCTACGGAGGTGTGGCTGCGCCGCCTGTTGTCCCGCCGGGGAACATGCTGGACGGGCACCCCCGCCCGCCAGCGCGCGGTACCGACGGGGACGGTGGTGCCGCAGCAGGGCACTCTGGGGGCGGGACGGGCACCGCACTCTTTGCCGGGCTGAGCAGACGGGGTGGCGCTGGGGAGCCCCGGCCCGTCCGGCGTTCGAGGACGAGGCGCGGAGCGCCGATATCGGGGGCCCAGAGGGCGGAGCCCCATGGCTGCGGGAAGGGGGCGGGCACGGAGCCCCCGGGAGGGCGCCAGCACCCGCGCACGGCCGCGCGCGGGGCATCCGGCGCAGCCCCGGCGGGGCACTCCGGCCGGGCCCCAGCACGGCCCCGGCGCGGCACCCAGCGCGGCACCCGGCGAGAACGGTACGACGCCCCGATCACCGACCAGCCAGAATGAACCCGTGCGGTATCGAGTGCTGGGCGCCACAGAGGCGCACGACGACCAGGGAACCTCCGTCCCGGTGGGCGGCCCCCGCCTCCGCGCACTCCTCGCGGCCCTCGCCCTGAGAGCCGGCCGCACGGCCCCCCTCGACGCGCTCATCGACGACATCTGGGCGGGCGACCCGCCCGCGGACGGCACCGCCGCCCTCCAGGCCCTCGTCGGCCGCCTCCGCAGAGCCCTCGGCAGGGACGCCATCGCCTCCGAGCCCGGCGGCTACCGCCTCACCGCGGGCCCCGACGACGTCGACCTCCACCGCTTCGAACGCCTGGCCCGCGAGGGCACCGCCGCCCTGGACCGCGGCGACGCCGCGACCGCGGCCCGCACCCTGCGCGAGGCCCTCGCCCTGTGGCACGGCCCGGCGCTCGCCGACCTGCCCGACCGCACCGCGGCCACCCGCCCGGAGGCCCGGCGCGCCGAGGCCACCCGCGCGCGGATCGAGGCGGACCTGTTGCTCGGGCAGGCCCTGGACGTGCTGCCGGAGCTGCGCGAGCTGACCGCCACCCAGCCGTACGACGAGACGCTGCACGCCCTGCTCATCCGGGCGCTGCGCGACGCGGGCCGGGGCGCGGACGCGCTCGCCGCGTACGAGCGGGCGCGCCGCACCCTCGCCGACGGCCTCGGCACCGACCCGGGCCCGGAACTACGGGCCCTGCACGCGGAACTGCTGGCGGCGCCGGAACGCGGTGCGCCCAGACCGGGCACCAGTCCCCCGGGCCGCGGGACCACGGCCACAGCCGTGCCCGAGCCGCCCCGGCCGGACCGGTCCTCGGGGGAAGACCGTGACGCGGACAGGGACCGTGCCCTCCGGACCCCGCACCGACAGCGCGCCCCACACGAGCCCCACCCGGAGTGGAAGGGGCACGCTCCCCACGAGCCCCGCCTCGAACGGAAGGGGAACATCCGCCCCCGCTTGACGTCCTTCGTCGGGCGGGAACCCGAACTCGCGGCCATCCGTTCGGACATACACGGGGCCCGCCTGGTGACACTCACCGGACCGGGCGGCTCCGGCAAGACCCGCCTCGCCGAGGAAGCCGCCGCCGGGCATCCGAGCGCGTGGCTGGCCGAGCTCGCCCCGCTCGACCGGCCGGAGGCGGTGCCCGGTGCCGTCGTCAGCGCGCTCGGCCTGCGCGAGACCGTGCTGATGACCAGCGAGCTGACGGCTCCGCAGGACGACCCGGTCGCCCTGCTGGTCGAGTACTGCGCCCCGCGCAGCCTGCTCCTGATCCTTGACAACTGCGAGCACGTCATCGACGCCGCCGCCGAACTGGCCGAGACCCTCCTCACCCGCTGCCCGGGCCTCACGATCGTCGCGACCAGCCGCGAGCCGCTGGGCGTGCCGGGCGAGTCCGTGCGCCCCGTCGAGCCGCTGCCGCCCGACCCGGCGCACCGCCTCTTCGCCGAGCGGGCCGCGGCCGTGCGCCCCGGCTTCGACGCCACCGCCGACGCCGGGGCGGTGGACGAGATCTGCCGCCGCCTCGACGGCCTGCCCCTGGCCATCGAGCTGGCCGCCGCCCGCCTGCGGCTGCTCACCCCCCGGCAGATCGCCGACCGCCTCGACGACCGCTTCCGCCTGCTCACCAGCGGCGCCCGGACGGTCCTACCCCGCCAGCAGACCCTGCGGGCGGTCGTCGACTGGTCCTGGGACCTCCTGGACGACGCCGAGCGCACGGTCCTGCGCGAGGTGTCCGTCTTCGCGGGCGGCTGGGACCTGGAGGCCGCCGAGGCCGTCTGCACCGGCCCCGCCGCCGACGTCGTCGGCGCCCTCGTCGACAAGTCCCTCGTCGTCGCCACGCCGTGCGCGGGCACGGACGGCGGCGGCATGCGCTACCGCATGCTGGAGACCATCCACGAGTACGCGACCGAGCGCGCCGCCGAGACCCCCGAGGTGCGCGCGGCCGCCGAGCGCCGCCACAGCGCGTACGTGCGCGCGCTGGTCGAGCGTGCCGAGCCGCTGCTGCGCTCCGCCGAGCAACTGCCCTGGATCGGCCGCCTGGAGACCGAGCTCGACAACATCCGCGCGGCCCTCCAGCGGGCCCTCGTCCAGCACGACGAGGACCAGGCCACCGCTCTGACCCTCGCCATGGGCTGGTTCTGGTGGCTGCGCAACTACCGCGTGGAGGGCTCCGAGTGGGTCAGCCGCGTCCTGCGCATGACGGCACTCCCGCAGCCCGCACCTTCCTCGTCGGAGCCCGCACCCCCCGCGCCTGCCCTCCCCATCGTGGCGGCGAGTGCCCCGTCGTCGGCCGCCTTCGCGCCGTTGGCCTCCGAGACCGCCCGGCTCAACGCCGGTCTCGACACCGATCTCGCGGATGAGCACCACCCGCTGTACTGGCCGCGCATGTCCCTGCGGATGCTGCACCTGTTCCTGACGGTGGAGTCGCGGCCCTCGGAGGTGCTCGCCGACGACCGCGCCCGGCGGTACGTCCTGCGGGTGCGGGACGCCTTCGCCCGGCCCGTCCCCGCGAGCGGCCGCTTCCCCGGCCTGGTGTGGCCGTTCACGCTGTACTTCCTCGACGAACCGCACAACGTGGTGTCGTACCTGGACGCGGCCGTCGACAACTGCCGCCGCTTCGGCGGCGACTGGGAGGTCTCGATCACCCTGATGTTCCGCGTGCACACGGTCATCGACCGGCCCGGCGACCTCGCCGGGGTCGACGAGGACCTGGCGGAGCTGCGCGAGCTGAGCCGGCGCGTGGGCGACCGCTGGCTGCGCGCGCAGGTGTGCAGCGCGGCGGGCGAGGCGGCGATGGCCCGCAGCCGCCACGCCGAGGCGCGCGTGGAGTACGAGGAGGCGCTGCGGCTCGCGTACGAGGTGGGCGCGCACGCCGAGACCCCGTTCCTGCTCGCCCGGCTCGCCGAGATCACCTACCGCGAGGGCGACCGCGAGCTGGCCGCCAAGGGCCTGGACGAGGCGAGCGCCGAGGCCGACCGGTACGGGGTGACGGACTCCCGCGCCTTCGTGCGGCTGATGCAGGCCGACATGGCGCTCACCGAGGGCGACCCGGAGCGGGCGCGGGCGCTGTGCCAGGCGGCCCGCGCGGAGGGGGAGCGCGGTACGATGCCGCCGCAGTTCGCGGTGGGCATCGGCCACGTGGAGGCCCGGGTCACCGCCGCCGAGGCCGGGCCGCGGGCCGGCCTCGCCGTGCTCGCCGACGTGCTGCGGACGGCGCTGCACCACCGCTGCTCGGACATCATGACGGCGATCCTGGTGGACGCCGCCGCCGTGTTCTTCCTGAGCCTGGGCGAGCACGCGCGCGCCACCCGGCTGCTCGCCCTCGCCACCCGCTGGCGCGGCGGCCACGACCGCCCCATGCCGGACCGCGCCGAGGCGGCCCGCGTCGAGGCCGAGGCCCGCGCGGTGCTCGGCCCGGCCGCCTACGACCGGGAGCGCGAGGCGGGCGCCGCGCTGACCGTCGACGACGTCCTCGCGGAGCTCGACCGGGCCGGCTGAGCCGGGACCGACCCCACGACCCTGCGGCCCCCGTCCCGGCTGGCTGAACTGGGACCGGCCCCACGACCCCGCGGCCCCCGTCCCGTCCGGTCGCCGTCCCGTCCCGCCCGGCCGCCGCCACGCCCCGCCGGGCGCCTCACACGCAGCGGAACCGCGACTGCGCCCAGTCCGCCAAGGCCACCGAGTCGAACGAGGTGTGGGGCTCGACGACCAGGCGGATCGTCCTGCGACCGGTCAGGTCGACGTGCACGGGCACGGCCGAGTCACCGCCCCGCACCAGCGGCGACCGCCAGAGCCGCACCCCGTCGCCGTACACGGAGAACCGCACCGCGCCGAGCCGCATCGTCATGTCGTCGACACCGACGAGCGCCTCGTACGCGGTGCACGTCCGGTTCAGGTCGATGGTGACCGAGGAGGTGCCGTGGACGGTCACGCCGTGGCTGTACCGCGTGTCCGCGATGGACAGGCCCCGCCGCTGCCACACCCAACTGCTCTCCCCGAGCCGCATCTCGGGCTTGGTGCCGTCGCCGATGAGGCCGTACTCCAGCTCGTTCCACTGGTAGACCACGGGTGCGGGCGTGGGAGTGGGTGATGGCGTGGGCGTGGGTGACGGTGTGGGGGTGGGAGTGGGCGTGGGCGTCGGTGTGGGCCTGGGCGGTGTCGGCCGCGGCTCCGGCGGCGGGGGCGGCGGCTCCGGTCTCGGCCCAGGCCTCTCCACCGGCGGCTTCGGCGTCGGCGTCGGTGTCGGCGTCGGCTCGGGGACGGGCTCCGGCGCGGGCCTCGGCGGGGCCTTGGCCGGCGGCACGGGCTGTGCCTCCGGCGCGGGCGGCTCGGGCTGCGGCAGCGGCTTCGAGGACGGCGGGTTGCGCGGGATGACGGGTTCGGCGGGCGGCGCCTTGGCCTTCGTCGGCTCGTCGTCGGGGCTGCCGGCCAGCGCGAGCGCCAGGGCCACGCCGGCCGCGACGACGGCGCCCGCCACGATCCCGGCCTTCGCCGGTGTGCCGAGGCCCTCGGACGCCGCGCCCCCGGCCCCGCCGCCACCGCCCGTCGCCGCCCCGGCCGCGCCCGCGGCACCCGCGCCCGCGGCGCCGCCGCCGACCAGCGCGGCCACCTTGCCGTACCCGGCGGCACCGAACCAACCGATGACCGCGATCGGCACGACGGCGGGGATGCCGCTGGCCACTTCCTCGATCTGGCCGGCCGCGAGCCGGCACTCGGCGCACTCCTCCAGATGCTTGCGCAAGCCCCGCTCGGCACGGGTGCGCAGGCCGCCGCGGGCGTAGGCGCCGAGCCGGTCGGCGTAGCGCGCGCACTCCTCGCTCTTGGTGAGCGCGGCACTCACATGGGCCTGGAGATACGCCTGCTTGAGGCCCTCGCGGGCACGGCTGGCGAGCACCCGGGTGCCGTTGGCGTCGAGCCCGAAGAGCGTGGCGACCTCGCTCGGCGACTCGTCCTCGACCTCCGTGTGCCACAGCACGGCCTGCCAGCGCTCGGGCAGGCTGCGGAACGCCCGCATGGCGAGCGACTGCTCGGCCTCGTGCATGGCGCGGACGTCCGCGCCCAGGTCCAGGCCCGCGCCGAAGGAGCCGAAGGACGCGGTGTCCTCGGCCGCCTCGGTGCCCCGGGCCGCCTGCGCGGCGAACACCGCGAAGTCGTCGACGAGTTGCTCCCGCTTCGCCGACTTCGTCCACCCGGCCGCGACGCGCCGCACCGTGGTCAGCAGATAGGCGCGCACGGCGTACTCCGGCCCGGCGCCGGAGCGCACCGCCTGGAGCATCCGCGCGAACACCTCGGCCGTGAGGTCGTCCGCGGTGTGCCCGTCCCGGCAGCAGGTACGGGCATAGCGGCGCACGGCCTCGGCGTGCCTGCGGTACAGCTCCTCGTAGGCCGCGTCCTCGCCCGCCCGCATCCGGTCGATCAGGTCGGCGTCCGAGGACGGCACGTCACCGCCACGGGCGCCGTACGAACCACCCTCCGAGCCCGGTGGTCCGGCCGAACCGCCGCTGCGCTGCGACGGCACACTCGCACCGGGACCGGGCACTCCGGACCCGTCGCGGGAGCCGCCGGACGCGGAGCCGGCGCCCTTGCCGCCGTGACGTCCGCCGGGTCCTCCGCCGCCGCGGCGACCGCCCTGGCCGGGCACCTGCCGCGCGGGCAGCCCGCCTCGCTCACCGCCCCGCTCGCCGCCGGGAGAGACGGGGTCCGGCTCGTCGCGGGGAGGGGGTTCCGGCTCACCGCCGGGAGAGGTGGGCTCGTCCTGCCCGTCAACGCTCATCGCGGAAAGCCCCCGCACGCACTAGCAGACCCGGACACGCGGGAAAGAGTGCCACACGGTGACGCCCCGTCGAATAGGGGTGGCGAGCAACCACCCATCCGGGGTGAGTTACCGGAACGGAGCACTACCGTTCACCCCTTCGGGGAATGCTCAACCCCTTGCGGACATGATCGGGGTTGAGCATTCCGTACCCGTGAGGGTCCGAACGAGCGTTACGAAGGCCGCGACCGGAGCCCCTCCAGGAGGATGTCCAGGAGGCGGGACGACGCCGCGGCCTGCTGTGCGGCGTCCGGCAGCGAAGGCGCCGCCGTCGCTATGACGAGCAGCACGTCCGACACCGTCACGTCCGCGCGCAGCTCACCGGCCGCACGCGCCCGGTCCACGAGCCGCCCGACGACGTCGAGCAGCGCCGCGGCTCCCGCGTCGTCGCTCTCCTGCGCCGGCGCGGGCCGCTGCTCCACGAGCCGCAGCTCCGGCGGGAGCGACGGCGGCATCTGCCGCTGCTGCGGCACCCGGGCCTCGGCGCCCTCCGCGACGCCGGCCCCGGTGATCGCCGCGCCGCCGGCCGCGCCCGCCGCCTCGGCTTGGTCGTCCACGCTCACGCGCAGCACCTGCGGCGGCAGCAGCCGCCCCGCGCCCGAGGCCACGGAGGTCCGCAGGAAGCGCGAGAGCGCCGACCACGGCTCGTCCTCCTGCCCGAGGGCAGCGCGTGCCTGTTCGGTCAGCCGGGAGGTCTCCTCCTCGGCTATCCGTCGCACCAGTACGTCCTTGCTCGGGAAGCGGCGGTAGACCGTGCCGACACCGACACGGGCCCGCCGGGCCACGTCCTCCATCGGCGCGCCGTACCCCAGCTCGCCGAAGACCTCGCGGGCCGCGCGCAGGACGTGCTCGAGATTCCGCTGCGCGTCCACACGCAGCGGTGTCGTACGCGCCGTGTCCCCCACTTCCCGTCCGTTTCCGCTGGAGGCGACGGCAGGTGCCGGCGCTGTCGCGGAAGTCCAGTGAGAGTCCTGAATGTGCATATGTTTTCCCCCGGTAATGACGTCTCCCCCCGGAGACACTCCCCGTCATCGATGACCGGCGTGTGAGGAGCGAGCCGCGCACGAACCCGGCAAACCGGACTCGACGAGCGCATCCCCCGACACCCCGACGTCACACGAACATAGTTGAGCCAGAGTCAATTCAGAAGAGGCGGGTTCCGCACGGGGTGCCCCCCGATCGGAGTACGCACCGGTTCCCACCCGATTGCACCCTGTACCACCACCCCACCACCCCTCGCTGACCTGCTCTTATGCCACGGACTCAGCCAAGTGGACGACCTGCCGCCGCCCGCTGCTTCCAGTCATACAAATTGCCGAGCCTGTGGACAAACGCGAAGTGCGGGTGCGTCATGGGATGGTGACGGAACCTGTGCGCATTCTCGTTGTCGGCGGTGGCTACGTCGGGATGTACACCGCGCTGCGCCTCCAGCGGAAACTCAAGCCGGAGCTGAGGCGTGGCGAGGTGGAGATCGTCGTGATCTCGCCCGACCCGTATATGACGTACCAGCCGTTCCTCCCCGAAGCGGCGGCCGGGTCGATCTCCCCGCGCCACGTCGTCGTCCCGCTGCGCCGGGTCCTCGACCACTGCCGCATCGTCGTCGGCGAGGTCACGTCGATCGACCACGCCAAGCGCACCGCGTCCTTCACCACGCTCGCCACCGACGAGCAGGGCTCCGGCCCCCTCGACCTCGCCTACGACGAGCTGGTCCTCGCCCCCGGCTCCGTCTCGCGCACCCTGCCCATCCCCGGCCTCGCCGACTACGGCATCGGCTTCAAGACCGTCGAGGAGGCCATCGGGCTGCGCAACCACGTCATCGAGCAGATGGACATCGCCTCCTCCACCCGCGACCCCGCCGTCCGCGACGCCGCCCTCACCTTCGTCTTCGTGGGCGGGGGCTACGCCGGGGTGGAAGCCCTCGGCGAGCTGGAGGACATGGCCCGCTACGCCGCGCGCTACTACCACAACATCAAGCCCGGCGACATGAAGTGGATCCTCGTCGAGGCCTCCGGCCGCATCCTCCCCGAGGTCGGCGAGGAGATGGGGAAGTACACGGTCCGCGAGCTGCGGCGGCGCAACATCGACGTCCGCCTGGAGACCCGCCTCGACACGTGCGAGGACCGCGTCGCCGTCCTCAGCGACGGCGCACGCTTCCCCACCCGTACGGTCGTGTGGACCGCGGGCGTCAAGCCGAGCCCGCTGCTCGCCGCCACGGACCTGCCGCTGACCGAACGCGGCCGCCTGAAGTGCACGCCGAGCCTGACGGTCGACGGCGCGCCGCACGCCTGGGCGGCCGGGGACGCGGCCGCCGTCCCCGACGTCACCGCCGAGCAGCCCGGCGCGGAGTGCGCCCCCAACGCCCAGCACGCCGTGCGCCAGGCCAAGGCCCTGGGTGACAACATCGCCGCCGCCCTGCGGGACAAGCCCCTCCAGGAGTACCGGCACAGGTACGTGGGCTCCGTGGCCTCCCTGGGACTGCACAAGGGCGTCGCCCACGTCTACGGCCGCAAGCTGAAGGGCTACCCCGCGTGGTTCATGCACCGCGTCTACCACCTCAGCCGGGTGCCCACGGTCAACCGCAAGTCCCGCGTACTCGCCGAATGGACCCTGTCCGGCCTGTTCAAACGCGAGATCGTCTCCCTGGGGTCACTGGAACACCCGCGCGCGGAGTTCGAACTCGCGGCCGGAGGGGAACGCCCGAAGGAGTCCTGATGATCCCTTGCCGGAACTCTCCGGGCAGGCCCGGCGTCTGACGGATGTCAGTCCGGTCGGCCAGACTGGACGTGTGACCATGAGCGGGCCCCAGAGAGCCGGGGCCCGCACCGCGCCATGCTGTGTCTTCCCGGGAGGCGGTGCCGCCCGCCGCACCGCCACCGGCCGAACGCCCGGCCGTACACCCCCGCCCGATCCAGAAGCGACATCACGAGGCCTACGCAGTGAACTTCACGCGCTGGAGCGCCCGGCTCCCCGGAACACAGCGTCGCGCCGCGGCGCGCACCGAGACCGGTGGCTCCCCGGTACAGCGGGGTGACTCCGTCCCCGCCGCCCGCGCCGAGCGCCTCACGCAGACGTTCCCGGACGGCGTCGACGGACTCCCGGCCCGCGCGGTGCTCGACAGCATCCCCGCCCTGGTCGCGCTCGTGCACGGCCCCGACCACCGCATCGCGTACGTCAACGACGCGTACACGACGGCGTTCGGCCCCCGCCCGACCGGCGCCCCCGCGCGCGAGGCGCTGCCCGAGCTGGCGGAGGTCGGCCTGCTGCCCCTCATGGACCAGGTCCTGCGCAGCGCCCGGCCGCGTACGGTCAAGTCCCGCAAGGCCCCCGGCGGCCGGTCGTACACCTTCACCTGCACCCCCGTGACGCTGCCCCTGGGCGGCCCCGCGGCGGACGCGCGGGACGGCGGCGTGCTGGTGTTCGCCGCCGACGTCACCGACCACGCCGAGGCCGCCGAGCGGCTGCGCGCCAGCGAGCGCAGCCAGCGCGAGACCGCCGTGACGCTGCAACGCTCACTCCTGCCCCAGGAGTTGGAGCAGCCCGACGACCTGCGCATCGCCGCCACCTACCAGCCCGGCGGCACGGACGCCGCGGTCGGCGGCGACTGGTACGACGTCATCACGCTCGGCGGCGGCCGTACGGCCCTGGTCATCGGGGACGTCATGGGGCGCGGCGTCCGCGCGGCCGCCGTCATGGGCCAGCTCCGCACGGCCGTGCGCGCCTACGCCCGCCTGGACCTGCCGCCGCACGAGGTGCTGCAGCTCCTGGACGGCCTGGCCGCCGAGATCGACGCCAGCCAGATCGCCACGTGCGCGTACGCGGTCCACGACCCGAACGAGGGCAGCCTGGCGTACGCGTCGGCGGGCCACCTGCCGATCCTCGTCCGGGACGAGAACGGCACCATCCACCGCGCGGACGAGCCCACAGGACCGCCGCTCGGCACCGGCGGCTGGCTGCACACCTCGGGCTCCGTGCCGCTCGGCCCGGGCTCGACCGCGGTGCTGTACACCGACGGCCTGGTGGAGCGGCGCAGCGAGGACATCGACGAGGGCGTCGCCGCCCTGGAGCGCGCCCTCGCGGGCGCCACCGGCACGCCCCAGGTCGTCTGCGACCGCCTGATCCGCGCCCTGGGCGTCACGGCCGACCACGACGACGACGTCGCGGTCCTCGTCCTCCAGCAGCCCGCCCGCACGGGCGCGGACGCGGAGCTGTTCCGCAACGCCGCCCTGGAGCTGCTCGGCGGCGTGGAGGCGGCCCCGCGCGCGCGTGCCTTCGCCACCGGCGTCCTGGCGAGCTGGCGCTTCCCCCAGGACCTGCTCGACCTGGGCGTCCTCGCGGCCAGCGAGCTCGTCGCGAACTCGCTCCAGCACGGCACGCCCCCGATGCGCCTGCGGCTGCGCCGCACCGACCGCCGCCTGATCATCGAGGTCACCGACGGCGACGACCACCTGCCCCGGCGCCGCCGCGCCGAGCCCGTGGACGAGTCCGGCCGGGGCATCGCCATCGTCGCGACGATCGCCTCGAACTGGGGCTCGCGCCGTACGCCGGGAGGCGGCAAGGCGGTGTGGTGCGAGTTCGCGCTGCCGCGCGCCTAGGGCCCGGTACGACGACGCGCGCGGGGGCAGTGCCCACGCGCGCGTAGCCGACGGTGTCCGGGCCGCCCCCCGGAAGAGGGTCAGGAGTGGGCGCTCACGGCTTCCGGGGCACCCTGGGCCACGATCCGGCTCTTCTGGGCGTACGGGTGGTTCTGCGCCGGGGTGAGGTGCTTGCCGAGCCGCAGCGCGAGCACCGTGATGCCGAGCGAGAAGAGCAGGAACGTCACGACGTACGGGGCGTGCAGCGTGGCGCCCATCGGCCCGCCCACGGCCGGACCGACCGCCAGGGCGAGCTGCTTGACCAGGGCGAAGGCGGAGTTGTACCGCCCGACCATCGACTCCGGGGCCAGGTCGGCGACCAGCGGGGCGACGGTCGGCGCGAGCATGGTCTCGCCGATGCCGAACAGGGCGTACGTCGAGATGAACGCGGCGGTGGCCATGGCCTGGCTGCCGTGCCCGAGGCCGGCGTACCCCGCGGCGATCCACGCGACGGCCCAGATGAGGCCCACGGCGGCGATCACCTGGGAGCGCCTGCGGCGCTCGACGAAGCGCAGGACCGCGAACTGGGCGAGCACGATCGCCCCGGTGTTGGCGGCGAGCGCGATGCCGAGCGTCGACGGCGAGATCCCGGCGGCCTCCACGCCGTACGCCGAGAGGCCGGACTCGAACTGGCCGTAGCAGGCGAAGAACAGGACGAACCCGAGGACGCAGAGCTGCAGCATCACGCGGTTGCGGAAGACGTCCTTCATGGTGCCCTGGGCCTGCGGGGTGGCGTCGGTGATCCGGGGAGACCGCGGCAGACGCGTGGTGGCCATGACACCGGCGAGCACCAGGAAGATCACGGTCTCGATGGCGAAGAGCAGCGTGAAGTCGCCGGGCCGCTCGTGCTTCACGAGCTGGCCGCCGATGAGCCCGCCGACGCCGAGGCCCAGGTTCTGCAGGAAGAACTGCATGGCGAACGCGCGCGTACGGGTGTCCGGCGTGGAGCACTCGACGATCATCGTGGCGAGCGCGGGCTGCATGACGGCCTGACCGGCGCCGAGCGCGCCCGCCGAGAGCAGGACGAGCGGGGCGCTGCCGGCGAGACCGAGGCTCAGCGCGCCGACGGCGGCGGTCAGCAGCGCGGCGACGAGGACGGGCAGCGGCCCGCGACGGTCGATGGCACGGCCCGAGAAGGGCAGCACGATGAGCGCGGCCACGGCGAAGGCGGCGAGTACGAGTCCCGCCGTGACGGCGCCGAGGTCCCTGACCTGTGCCACGTACACGTACAGGAAGGGGACGGTGAAGCCGAGGCCGAACGCGCTCAGTGCGTTGCCCACGTGGATCCGGCGCATCGCGGCACCCATCACCTTGGTCACTTTCACCTGCCTTAGGAGTGAAGACTTCGAAGCTAAAGTTAGGATCTAAACAATACACATCGAAGGACTTCGACGGCAAGCCAGGGCGTGCCATACTGCGCCCATGGGTGACACCCCCGGCCCCACAGAGCCGACACTCGAAGAGCAGATCGCCGCGTACCAGCGGGAGTTCCGGGACCTCGACCCCCAGGTCGAGAAGATCGTCTCGGCCCTGGGCCGCCTCAACCGCCGTATGAACGTCGCCTACGGCCGGCAGACCGCGACCCTCGGCATCAGCAACGCCGAGTGGGAGGTCCTCAAGGCCCTGGTCCTCGCCGGCGCGCCGTACCGCATGGGCCCCGGCGAGCTGGCCAAGCGGCTCGGACTCACCCCGGCGGCCATGACGCACCGGATCGACCGCATGG
Organism: Streptomyces sp. CC224B; assembly: GCF_030010595.1. Lineage (NCBI taxonomy): Bacteria > Bacillati > Actinomycetota > Actinomycetes > Kitasatosporales > Streptomycetaceae > Streptomyces > Streptomyces sp. CC224B. The sequence continues at coordinate 81,145 of NZ_JASCXL010000033.1, forward strand.
TCAGCGAGGGCCTGGTCACCCGGGAGCGTGACGAGAACAACCGCGTACGGGTGATCGTGGAGCTCACGGACGAGGGGCGCGAGAAGTGGCTGGAGGCCATGCGCCTCGCCACGGTCTTCGAGGAGGACCTGCTCCAGGACCTGTCCCCCGCCGAGCGGGGCGTCCTCGGCGAGGTGCTCACGCGGCTGCTGCGCCGGGTGGAGCACGCCCAGCCGGACGCCGGCGGGCGTCTCACCGACCTCGACTGATGTTCACGGGGCCGGGGGGTTGACACCGCCGCGCCGGGTCCGTAAGGTACTTCGAGTTGTCGCGGGGCCGTAACGGTTCTGCGGCGGCACCTCTCGCCGCTGCGGCGGCAACCAAACCACCAGCACGATCTCCCCACGGGACAGATTTCGGCGTGCCCGAATTCCATTCCGGGAGCGCGATTATGAATCGCCGGGGGAATCCGCTAAAGTTTGGGACGTCGGAACGGCCCAACAGCCGCGAAGACAAACCCGGTTGACAGGGAATCAGGCCCGAAAGGATCTGATAGAGTCAA
>NZ_JASCXL010000034.1:0-80345 GCF_030010595.1 Streptomyces sp. CC224B
AGGCCGGCGTCCACCTCGCCTCACTCATCCTCTGGCTCAGAGAACCCACCCAAGATCCTTTGCCAGACAGGCCCTAGCGAGCCACCGGCCGGACTGGGCTGGTCGGCGCGGTCGATCCGGCCCCCGGCCGGCGTGGTGTCCAGGGCGCGGTCCACGGGGCCTGGGGTCAGTGCGCTGACCCGTTCAGCCATGCCCTCGCCGTAGGCGGTCACCTGGGCGCCGATCTCTTCCAGGGCGGCGGCCCGAGCCGGCCCGGCGGTGGCGATCACCCGAATACCCCGGTGCAGCGCGAAGCGCACCGCCGCCTCACCCACGGTGGTGCCCGCGCCGTGGACGAGCAGCAGCTCACCCGGCTGAACGCCGAGGTCGTCGAGCGCGCGCCACGCCGTCTCGGCCGCCATCGGCAACGCGGCGGCCTGCTCGGCGGTGACGCCCTCGGGGATGCGTGCCCAGGCCGGCATCAGCGCGTACTCGGCGGCACCGGCCGTCGGGCCGTCGAAGGTGGCCGGGCCGAACACGCGGTCGCCGATCCGGACGCCGTCGACGCCCTCACCGAGCGCGTCGACGGTACCCGCGACCTCAAGGCCGAGCCCGCGCGGCAGCGGCGGCAGACGGTCGGCCAGGAGACCGTCGACGACGTGCCAGTCGGCTCATGGCCCAGGCCGCCGCCGAGCTGCGCGAAGTGGTCGCGCCACCAGCTCCAACGATCCGCTGAGTCGGCCGCAAACACGCCTCGCAGGTAAGCGTAGAACCGGCTGTCCCGGAAACGGCCTTCCCTCAGTGCGGCTTCCTGGTCCATCTGGTGGGTTCCTTGAGAGATCGTCGCCGGTAGTGACTGCGTCCGGCCGCTGACTGATGGTGTCCGCGCCAACTGGACCAGTGCAGCAGTTTGACCGTGGTGATGGCCGACGCAGTGAGCAGGCGAGCATGGCGAGGGTCATGTGCCGGTGCCATGAGGTCCAGTGCCTGACCTGGTAGTGGTCGAGCCCGTTCTGGCTCTACAGCCGGCTTCACTTGGCGCCGTCGGTGACAACCAGCCTGCCTATGTGACACCTACCGTGCTTCGGCTCACTACGACCACAGCTTCAAACACGAGACGTACCCCAGAAGAGCCACGATGCAGAGGGGGGGCTTCTTTCGGACTTGACCTCAAGTGTGGTTCAAGGCGGAGGCTCGAGCCATGACCACGCAGACGGATCACGCCGCGATCAGCACGCTCATCAGCCGCTACTTCCGCACCATGGACCGGCGGGAGTTCGAACGGGACTGGGCCCGTGCCTACTTCACCGACGACGTGCGCACGGTGACCCCGATAGGCGCGTCCGACGGAATCGACGCGCTGGACGACACCGGCGAGGCACTGGGGAGGTACGCCCGTACCCAGCACATCGCCTCGGACGTCCTGGTCGACGTCCGGGCCGACGCGGCGACAGCCACGGCGTCCTGGAACGCGCTGATGACACATGTGCACCACGCCGCCACCCTGCGGCAGCGCGGCGAGGGCGCCGACCCCCTTTTCGTCGTGGGCGGTTACTACGAGGCCGAGCTGCGCCGCACACCCGCGGGGTGGCGGATCAGCCACCTGTCCGTGCGGGCACTGTGGACGACAGGGCAGCCTCCAGAGCTTCCCCCCGAGGCTCGGCCGGCGTACTCCGGCCACCGCTGAACACGCCCCTGTCGAGGCACCAAGACGGCTGCGTCAGGGCGTTCCGCCTCACAGGTGTGACCGGTCCGGGAGCACCGCCAAGCGGGTGCCCTGTCGTGGCCCGGGCCGTGTACGCGTTCCTGCCCCGCTCAGGGCACCAGCACCACCCTCCCGAAGACCTCCCCCGCGTCCATCGCGCGGTGCGCGGACGCCGCCTGGTCGAGTGGCAGCACCTCGTGCACGACCGTGCGCAGGGCCCCCTGCGCGGCCTCGGTGAACTGGGCCGACCGCACCGCCTGCCGGTCGGGGCCGGGCACGGTGTCGGCGCTGAACGTGGCGAACGACAACGATCTGCGGAAGGCGGCCAGCAACCGCATGCCGAAGTCCGCCGGCGGCTGCCCGGCGACCACGCCTACGGCCAGGTACCGCCCGTTGGCGTCCAGCCTGTCCAGGAAGTGCGGCAGCCCGGGACCGCCCACGACGTCGATCACCACGTCGAAGTTCGCCGGCGCGTCCGGGCCGCCACCCTCGCCCGAGCGGTCGAGGACATGGGTCGCGCCGAGGTCCCGCAGGCGGGCGCCGCGCTCCGCCGACGAGGTGGTGACCGCCACCGCGCCCGCTCCGCCCCTGGCCGCGAGCTGGACCGCCGTGATGCCGATGCTGCCCGCCGCACCCCGTACGAGCACCCTCTCGCCGGGCGCCAACCGGGCCCGGGCCAGGGCGAAGTGGGCGACCACGCCGGAGCCGCCGAGGGTCACCGCGGCCGCGCCGCTCAGGCCGTCGGGCAGGACCAGGACGTCCTCGACCGCGGCGACGGCCTGCTCGGCGTACCCACCGGACAGACCGGTGAACGCCCACACCCGCCGTCCGGCCCATGAGGCGTCCACCCCCTCCCCCACCTCGGTGATCCTTCCCGCGACCTCGCTGCCGATGAGGTGGCCCTCCCGGAAGCCGTGGCCGGACAGCGTTCCCTGGCGGATCACGGCGTCCACGCCGCCCACCCCGACCGCCTCCGTGGCGATCCGCACCTGCCCCGGGGCGGGGACGGGTGCGGGCACATCGACGACCTCCAGACCGTCGGGGTCCCCGAACCTCCTGACGACGACGGCTTTCATGGCTGCTCCTCTGCTCGCTGTTCCTTGGTCCTTGGCCCTTGGCCCTTGGCCCTTGGTCCTTTCGGCGGACCTCTGGAGGGGCGGATTACGGTGATCGCCTCGTGGGCGTGCAACCGATCCCCCCAGCCAGGGCCGCACCGCCTTGGGACCGTAACGAGCGCCCCCGCCCCCGTGGCCGAAGTGAGAGACGATGAGCAACCAACTGCCTCGGACCGAGCGTTCCGATGCCCGAGACAACCGGGCCCGCATCCTGGACGCCGCCCGCGCGGTGTTCGGCGAGGAGGGCCTGAGTGCGCCCATGCGCGAGGTCGCCCGGCGCGCGGGCCTCGGCCCCGCCACGCTGTACCGGCACTTCCCGACCAAGCAGGCACTGATCGCGGAGGCCTTCGCCGAGCAGCGGCGGGCCTGCCACGCCGCCGTCCGCGACGCCCTCGCGGATCCGGACCCGTGGCGCGGGTTCCGGGGCCTGGTCGAACAGATCTGCGAACTCCACGCGCACAGCCGGGGCTTCGCCGACGCCTTCATGACGGCCTTCCCCGAGGCCATGGACTTCGCCGCCGACCGGGAGCGGACCCTGTTCGCGGTCGGCGAACTGACCCGCCGCGCCCAGGCGGCCGGCCGCCTGGGCCCCGGCTTCGTCGTCGACGACCTGGTCCTCATGCTCCTGGCCCACCGGGGCCTGCACGAGGCGCCGCCTGCCGACCGGATCACGGCCTCCCGCCGCTTCGCCGCGTACGTGATCGAGGCGTTCCGCACCGTACCGGAGGCGGCGGCCCCCACGCCGCTGCCGCCCGCACCACGCCTGCGGCTCAGCCGCTCGCCCGGCACGCCGTGGAGCGGCCCCGAAACCTGACCGCGTTGTCCGGTCCCTGCCACAACGCGGCCGGAAAGTGCCCCACGTCATGGAGTTCGACGCGTCTTGCAGCCGTTACCCACTGGTGCGGGATCATCTCGCCATGTAGCGTCGTCGTCAGATGTCGTGGTTCGCAGGACCTGCCCGCGCCTTGGCGCGGGCGCTTTGCTGTGCAGTGCCGGACCAGGGCGATCACCTCCAGGGCCGCGCGGTGCGGCCCGACGTCAACTGAGAGGCACCAGCATGGCCAGCGGAACTGTCAAGTGGTTCAACGCCGAGAAGGGCTTCGGCTTCATCGCCCAGGACGGCGGCGGTCCGGACGTCTTCGCGCACTACTCCAACATCAACGCCACCGGCTTCCGTGAGCTCCAGGAAGGCCAGGCGGTCACCTTCGACATCACCCAGGGTCAGAAGGGCCCGCAGGCGGAGAACATCACCCCTGCCTGATCCGGCACCACGCCCGGTACGACGCGGTTCGCGCGCCCAGCGCGGCGTACTGCCCGGGTGAGCACACAGCACAGGCCCGCCGGCCTCACGACCGGCGGGCCTGTGTGGTGTCGCCGGGGCCGCGCGGCGAGTCCGGTCGGCCGCGACGTGTGGCCGCGTTCCGGCTCGTGCGCGCCGACGTGGAGGCGTGCCGCGCCCGGCCTTGTGTGGTGTGGTGGCCTGATGTCGACGGACGTGCCTCATGCCGGGGACAGGTGGGTGAGGAAGGTCCGTACGGCGGCGGCGAAGGGGGCGGGGGCGTCTTGGTGGACGACGTGGCCGGCGGGGAGTTCGACCAGTCGGGCGCGGCCGGTGCGGCGGGCGATCATTTCTCGGGCGTGGTCCTGTGTCAGGACTTCGCTGGCCGTTCCCCGGACGAGGAGGGTCGGGCAGGTCACCGACTCCCAGTCGCTCCAGTAGGCGCCGGTGAGGGCCTGGTGGGACCGCACCGTGTCCGCGATGTCGAAGGAGTACCCCCAGCCGTCGTCGTAGTGGCGCAGGCAGCACTCGACGTACGGCGCCGTCGGGCCGAGCGCCTCGGCCCACGCCTGGCGGGACGGGGCGCCGCGGGGCAGTTGTGTGGTGAGCGACCAGTCGGCGTTCACCTCGGCGCCGACGTCCTCGACGATCAGGGCGGTCACCCGGTCGGCGTGGCGGGCGGCGTACTGGTAGGCGTTGACGCCGCCCATGGAGTGGCCGAGGACCGGCACCGGTCCGACGTCCAGGTGGCGGTGGAAGGCCGCGACGTCGGCGACGTAGTCGTCGCGCCCGTAACTCTCGGCGCGGTCGGACTCACCGTGCCCCCGCTGGTCCAGAGCGATCACCCGCCACCGCGGCGCCAGCTCCCGGGCCAGCGGGGCGAACACCGCTGCCTCGTTGTAGTGCCCGTGCAGAGCCAGCACCGGCAGGCCCGGACCGCCGAAGTCGAGGTACGACAACCGCCGTCGGCCGACTGCGAAGGACGCGCGCATGGCCCGGATGCTAGCGCCGGCCCCGGCTTGTCCGACGGGCGTCCGCGACAGCTTCACCTCCACGCGCGGCCCCGGCCGCGCCTCAAGAGGAGCCGGTCGGGTCCGGGCCCGGTGGGTCGGTGGTGTCCGGTGCGGCCACCGGGGCGGTGAGGACGGACCAGACCGGGTCGTACAGCGCGACGGCGTGTTCCGGGGTCTCGCCACCCGCCGGGGTCTCGCCACCCGCCTCGGTCTCGCCCCGCGCGAGGCTTTCGACGAAGTCGGGTACGGGATCGAAGGCCTGGTCGGGGGCGTTGCCGGGGGCCTGGTCGGAGGCGCCGGGCGGCGCGTCCTCGCAGAGCAACGGCTTCTTCGGCTTGCCCAGGTGGGCCAGCGTGGAGCGGGCCGCGCGCGCGAGCCCCGGATCGTGGACGTCCGCGACGCAGGCGGCCACGGCACGCTCCAGCAGGGGACGCGCCGCCGCGCGGTCGCCGGACTTCGCGTGGAAGGAGCCGAGTTGGTACAGGCCCAGGGCGGTGAGCCGCTCGTCCGTGCCGGTCTCGGCCAGCGCGAGACCCGCGCGTGTCCACCTGATGGCCGCCGCGCCGTGGCACGCCGGACACAGCGTCCAGTAGGCCTTGCCCATCTCCAGCGACGCCACCGCGACCTTCGCCTGGTCGCCCGCCTGCCGGAACGCCCGGACCGCCCACGCCAGCAGGGCCAGTGCGGCGCGCGGGGACGGCTCCCGGCCGCCGTTCAGGAGCGTACGCGCGTGGGTGAGGGCCACCATGCCGGTCCCTGAACGGTCACCGGGGCTGGCGCGATACAGCCGCGCGGCCCGGGCCAGGGCCTCGGTCGCGGCCATCGGCTCGCCGCGCCGCCGCAGCAGCTCCGCGAGGGCCACGAGCGCCATGGCCTCGCCCTGCGGATCGCCTGAGTCCCGTGACAGCCGGACGTCCTCGCGGTGGACGGACGCGGCCTCGGCCAGGTCGCCGCGCAGGGCGTGGACCAGGCCGAGGTTGTGCAGGGCCGCGCTCGCCACGCGCGGCCGCCCGGCCTCCGTCGCCACCCGCACCGCTTCCCGCAGCCGTGCCACCGCCTCGTCCAGGCGGCCCGTCAGGCGGCACGCGTTGCCGAGGAAGCAGAGCGCCGCCGCCAGGTCCGGCGGCTCCAGCAGCCGGGCGGCCGCCAGCGCGTGCGTGCCGCAGCGGTACGCGTCGGCGCCGTGCCAGTGGCTTTCCAGGTAGCGCTGGAGGGTGAGCGTGACCGCGAGGGCGGTCCGCGGGCGGCCTCCCTCCCGGGCGGCGGCAACCAGGGCGACGAGGTTGGTGCGCTCGGCGTTCAGCCAGGCCAGGGCCTGCGCCGGTCCGGGGAAGGCCCCCGGGTGGGCGTCCGAAGAGGCGGGCGGGGCGGGGGGGTGGGGGCTCGCGGTGTGGGGCGGTGTCACGGAGTTCGCCGTGCGGGGCGGTGCCCGGGCGCTCGCCGTGCGGAGCGGTGTGCTGAGGTTCGCCGTACGGGACGGTGCCCGGCCGCTCGCTGTACGGGACGGTGTCTGCGGGCTCGCCGTGCGCGGCGGTGCCCGGGAGGTCAGCGGTCGGGTCGGCGCCCGGGACGTCGGCCTGCGGGACAGCTCCCGGGAGCCGGGGCCCGCCCTGTCGCAGGCAGGCGTCCGCCGCCGCCGTCAGCGTCGTGCAGTGGTCGTCGAGGCGCCGGGCTGCCGCGCGCACCTCGTCCAGGGCGGAACCGGCGCCGCAGCGAGCGCCGACCTCGGCCCCGGTCCGCTCGGCCTTCTCCACCGCGTACAGCCGTACGAGATCGTGCAGGGACCAGCGTTCGGCGTCCCGCGCGGGCAGTTCGGGCACCGGCAGGTGGGTCCGGGTGAGCAGGTGGTGGCGGGACAGGTCGCCGAGGTGGCGACGGGCCTGGTGGTGGGGCAGGTCGAGCAGGACGGCGGCGGTGGCGGTCGAGACGTCCGGGCCCGGGGCCGTGGCGAGCAGGCGCAGGGCACGGGCCGTGGCCTCGGGCAGGCGCCGGTAGGACAGGTCGAGGCTGGCCCGGACCGCCAGCGGCCGCCCCTCCGCGTCGTCCTCGTCGAGCGCGAGGGCGTCCAGCCGGTCGCGGGCCTCCCGCAGCAGGTCCGCGTGCGCCGCGAGCGGCAGGGCGGGGTCCGCGCGCAGCAGCGCGGCCGTGACGCACAGCGCGAGCGGCAACCGGCCGCACAGCTCCGCCAGTTCGAGCGCGCCCGCGGGGTCCGCGGCGCACCGCGTGTCCTGGGTGTCCCCGGCCCGCAGAGCCGTGTCGAGTACCGTCACGGCTTCCTGCGGCGGCAGCGGGCCGAGGGTCACGCGGTGGGCGGGCAGCGAGGACAGCGCCTGGCGGGAGGTGATCAGGGCGCGGTGCGGTGCCCCCGGCAGCAGCGCGCCGTACCGGCCGGCCCCGCGGGCGTTGTCCAGGACCACCAGCAGCGGTGTCCCTCGCGCGGCCAGCTCGTGCAGCAGCCGCTGCCAGGCGTCCAGGGCGCCGTCCTCGGTGCCGGGCAGCTTCCGGGCGGGCACGCCCATGGCGCGCAGCAGCCGGTCCGCGACCGCGCCCGCGCTCACCGGCTCCCGGGTGCTGTAGCCCCGCAGGTCGGCGTGGACGGCACCACCGGGGAACCAGCCCCTGCGCCGCGCCTGGTCTGCCGCGTGCAGCGCCAGCGCGGTCTTGCCCACCCCGCCCATGCCCGCGACCGCCGAGACGACGACGGCGGGCGCGTCCGCCGCGTGCGGCCGGTCCGGGTCCAAGTGGCCTAGTACGTCTGCTACTTCGGCCTCGCGTCCGGCGAAGTCCGCGGGTGGCGGCGGTAGCGTGACGGGTCCCGTCGGCACCGCGCCCGGGGCCCGGTCCCGCGTCCGCGGGCGTCCGCCCCGCACCCCGGCGTCCCGCTCCGCGCGCGCGTCGGCCAGCAGGCGCCGCCACTGCTCCGCGTCGAGGAAGATGTGTCCGCGGGCGCCGGTGAGCCCGTCCGTACGGCGCCGGTCCTGGCGGCGGCGGGCCTCCCGTTCGAGGTGGGCGACCAGCTCCAGGAAGACCTTCTCCCGGTCCTCGGCACAGACGGTGTCACCGCTCAGCCAGGCTCCGAGTGTGCTGGTGCTGACGGGACGTCCACCAGTCCGTCGGCCTCGCGGTACGGGGTGTACGGCGTCCGCCATCCGCCGCAGCGACGGCGTGCCCGCGGCCTCGCGCAGCCTGGCCAGCTCGGCCACGAGTCGCCCGACGCACCGCCCGGCGCCTGCCCCGCCACCGTCCAACTGCCGCCTCCTCAAGGCCCCTTGTGGATACCCGTACCGCGCCAGTCAGGCGTGCCGTGCCGTGTTCCCGGCCCTGGACACCCCCGGACACCCGGTCACCACCGCGCCGACCTGGCCGACCACGGCTCCCCATACTGGTGCGCGATGGCCGGAAACCCCTCGGACACCGCTTCATGGGCCGACCAGCGGCCGCACCGGGCGGCCGCGCCCGCCCTCACCTGGAGCAAGCCATGTGCTGTCCGCGCGCCACCCCCTCCACCCCGGAGAACACGATCCGTCGGCGGCGTGCCGCCCTGCTGCGGGCCGCCGCGCGCCGCGTGGCCCTCGCCGCCGTCTCCGGGGCCGCGAGCGCCGTGGTGACCGCGCTGGTCCGCCTGCTGCACCTGCCGCCGCTGTCCTGACCGCCGCCCCGGCCCGGCGGGGTCCGTGCGGTCAGAGGGGCCGCAACCGGGAGCGCAGGAGGCAGAACTCGTTGCCCTCCGGGTCGGCCAGGGTGTGCCAGCTCTCGGCGCCGGTCTGGCCGACGTCGGCGGGCCGGGCGCCGAGGGCGAGCAGCCGCTCCAGTTCGGCGTCCTGGTCGCGGTCGGTGGGGTTGACGTCGATGTGCAGCCGCAGCTTCCCGTTCCGCGGATCACTGCTGGGGCTGAGGACGAGCGTGGGCCGGGGTCCGCCGAACCCGGCGCCGGGCGGCCCGATCTCGATGCTCCCGTCGTCCTCCCGGCCGATCTCGACGTAGCCGAGCACCTCGCTCCAGAAGGCGGCGAGGCGCTCGGGATCGGCACAGTCGATGACCAACTCACTGATGCGGCATGCCATGTGCGGCAGTTTACGTAGGGGCCGGGGTGACGTCCGGTGCGGGAGGGGCGGTCCCGACCCATGACCGCGCGGGCCGCGTCCGGGAACGCCGGCCGCTGCCCGCGCCGGGCCTCCGCCAAAGGCGGTTCCGCGCTAGCGGCACGGCTCCTGGCCGTCCAGCAGTCGCCACGCGGTCAGGGCGGGGTACGTCGCGACCGCGGAGCTGTGCCCGAACCGCGACGAGGGCATCGCCTGCGCACTGCGGCTGCTGCAAGCGGGCGGTCCGGTCGAACGGCACCAGTGGGCCGGTACGTTCCACGGCTCGCGGGCGATGGGCACCGCCGAGGTGTCGCAGCGGCAGTACGCCGAGGTCGGCGCGGTGCTGCGGCGCGCCATCGCCGGGTGAGCGTGCCGTGGCCGCGGGTGGTCGACCGGCCGCCGTCACCGGTGCCGGTGCCGTCGCTGGGGCCGGTGCGTGCCCGGTGCCGGTGGGGGGCGGTCGTGCGTCGCGGGTCAGGTGCGCTACGTGGTCCGGGGTGCCGCCCAGGCCTCCGTCAGGTAGCGGGCCCGAATTCCCCCGGCCCCCACCAGCGCCTCCCTCGCGGCGGCCGGGCCCTGCCCCGTCGTGCGTGCGTGCAGGCGCAGGGCGTGCAGGGTCTCGGCGTAGCCCTGCGCGTAGGCCCGGTTGGCCTCCCGGATCTGGTGGCCGGCCGGGATGTCGCCGAACAGCGTGGGCGAGACGGCCGCGACGCGCCGCACCACGTCCTGTGCGGCCCGGGCGCCCCGCTGTCGGCGTACGTCCGTGACGACGACGGGCAGCAGGCGCTTCACGCGGAACCACAGGGCGATTTCGGTGAGTCCGGGGTGGGTCTCGGCCGCCTGCCGCTCGGCGAGCACGGCCCAGCCCTCCAAGGCGCTGATGTCCCCCAGGACCGCCGCGGCGCCGCCGAACCGCAGCCGGGCGTGGTGGGCGTGCAGCGCGTGCCCCGGGAACGCCTCGTGGGCGAGGAGCAGCAGCAGGGCGAGCCGGTCCCGCGCGGGGGCGTACCGGGTGGTGGGGACCTCGGTCCCCAGGAACACGACGCCGCCCCGGTCGCCGGGCCGGAACAGGGCCACCGGTACGAGGTCGGCCAGCGGGCCGCGGGCGGTGCGCACCTCCGGTGGCCGGAACCCGGCCGGAGGAGGCGGCGCGCAGGTGGCGAGCAGCAGTCGCAGGAGGTCGGGCGGCGCGCTACCGGCCAGCGCGCGTGCCAGGGCCGCCGCCTCGTTCGCGTAGCGGCGGCGGGCGGACGCGTGCTCGGCGGCGGTGTCGAGCAGCAGCGCGTGCAGGGCGGCTCCGTCGTGGGCGTCGAGGAGGTGCGCTCCCTCTTCCCCGGCGGGCGTGGGGCCGTGGCCGTCGGCGGGGGCCGGACCACGGCGGTGCGTGCCGTCACGCCGGTCGGCCGGGGGCAGGCGCGCGGTGGTCTCCTCCTCGGGGCCGCACGGTACGACGAGGGGCTGTCCGGCCGTCGCGGCGGCGTGCAGGGCGCGCAGGTGGTGGCGGCACTCGTGGCGCGCCCACGGCTGATCGGCGGCCAGCGCGCGCAGGTGGGTGCGGGCCTCGGCGAGGCCGGTGCCGCTGTGGGCCAGGCGGCGCAGCCAGCGTGCCTGCCCGCGCGCCCAGTCGTCGGCCTGCCGTGCCACCGCGCGGTCCCAGGGGGTCGGCGGGCGGTCGGCGAGGCGGCGCAGCCGCGCGGACAGGGCGCCCAGTTCCGCGGCGCGGGCGGCCAGGTCCACGGGATGGGCCCAGTCCGGTTCGGCACCCCGCAGCCAGGCCGCCGCGGGGCGCGCGGCGGAACCAGACCGCCGCGTCGGCCAGGCCCCCGGCCAGCACTCCGTCGAGGTCGCCGGTCGGATGCGGTGCCTGCCGTGCGGCGGGGCGGGCCGTCATGTCCCCGCGCCCACGGGGACGGCGGCGCCCTCGTGCCGGCGTACGGCCAGGGCGGTGAGCAGCAGTCTGGCCGCCCAGTACGCGACGAACGCCGCGAAGGCCCCGGGCAGTCCCGCCACCGCGCGCCCGCACAGCGCCCCGGGCAGCAGGACCGCGACGGAGCAGATGGTGTTGATGGCCATCTCCGCCCTGGTCAGCAGCAGTACGCGGGCCCGGACGATCCAGTAGTGGGCGACGGCCAGGATGGGGCAGGCCGCTCCGAGCAGCAGCAGGAGCGGGCCGGCCGCGCGGGCCACCGCCGGGTCGGAGGTGAAGACCCGGGCGGTGCCGGGCACGACGGTGACAAGCGCGCCCAGGAGGAGCCCGAGGACGCCGTGCGCGCGGCCGAGCAGCCGCCGCACCTCCCGCGTACGGGAGGCGTCCGCCGCCCCGTCGAGCAGGCCGAGCAGGCCGAGCAGGACCAGCGCGCCGCCCGCGAGGCCGGAGACCAGTACGAACACGATCAGGTGAACCTCCAGGGCGATACGGGCAGCGCCCAGGCCCACCGTGCCGCCCCGCGCCACGAGCGCCGTCCAGGCCGGCACGGTCACGTGGTCGACGACGGCGGAGAGCGCCAACGGCCAGGACACCGCGGCGAGACGGGACCGCCACCACCGGCCGGAACGCCGCCACCGGCCGGAACGCCACCACCGGCCGGGCCGCCGCCATCGGCTGGACCACCGCCACCGGCCGGAACGCCCCGGCGGGTGGCCGCCGCCCGGTGCGAGGGCCCGCCGGAGGAGCGGCGGCCCGCCCTGCGGTACGAGGACCCGCCGCGCGGACAGCGGCCCGCCGTGCGCCCGGCCGATGACCGCGCAGGTGACCGCGGTGGCGATGAGCGTGGCGAGGCCGTCGCCCGTGGCTCCCCACGCGGGGAAGAGGCCGGATCCTGCCCAACAGGGCGGCCGGCGCGGGCGACGAGGAGCAGACGCGGCGGCTCACCGGCACCGGGACGGCCGTGGCCCTGGCGCTGTCCACCGGCTGCGCGGCCGTCCTTGCCGGTGGCACACCGTACGTCCTCGCGGCGGTGTCCGGTTCCGGGGAACTGGCGGGTGAGGCACAGGGATACCTCGTGCAGGTTGAGCAGGAAGGCGCCGAGGACGTTCGCCGCCACGTCGACGACGCCGCCGACGACGGCGACCGCCGCCGGCGCGGTGGCGCCGTGGTGGCCGACGACCGCGAGGTCGACGACCGTGGACAGCAGGGGCAGCAGACCGGCGACCATGAGCGGCACCGAGAGGACCGCCACGGCGCGCAGAGTGGTGCGCTCCCCCGCCACGGGCTCGGGGCCCGTGCGCGCACCACTCGCGCCGGGGTGTCGGTCGCGCACGCCCGCTACCCCGCGCTGAGGCAGTACATGACCTGGTGGCGCGCGTCGGACAGGCCCAGGCACGCGTTGGCCGCCGAGTCGCGCGCGGCGGGGCTGATGTGGGTCGACTTCTCCAGCGCGGTCGCGCTGAGCAGGAGGTACCCCATGGCGTGGGCCGCGTCGAGCCACAGGTGTCGCAGCGCCCGCTCGTGCCGGTAGCGCCACTGGTACCGCTCGAAGTCGGCCACCAGCAGCACCGTGGCCGCCGCCGACAGGGGCGCGGGCTGGCCGACCAGGATCGCGGACATCCGGCGGCGGAGCGCGTCGGCGTCGGTATCGGTGTCGGTGTCGGCACCGGCGTCCGCGTGGGCACCCCCGTACGGACCGGTGCCGGGAGGCCTGTCCGTGTCCGTGCCCGTGTCCGTGTGTGTTGCCGGGGTCGGTGTCGACCGCGGGGACAGCGGGCTCAGGCTGTCGTCCAGGACGTCGTAGCGGTAGAGGCCGCTCGGCAGGCCGTCCACCGCGTAGCAGACGACGTAGACGTCCAGCGCGCAGCCGAAGCTCGCCAGCAGGGACAACGGGTCCTCGGTACGGGTGTGGAGGGACAGGGCGGCCCGCATCCGCGCGCAGCCGGTGTGCAGGATCCACCCCAGTTCGGCCGCCGGGAAGGGGCGCCGCCGCGGCCGGGGCACCGAGCGCCGGGCCGCCAGGACGCCGCCCACGTCGAGCGTCGCGGACACCGAGCGGTGGTCGAGCCTGACCGGGGCCGGGCCGGTGGGGGGCGGCTGCGGTGCTTCGCCGCGGTCGCGGTAGGCGGCCAGCACCCGGCGGCGGATCCCGCCGTCGGGGTCGTCGACGTCGGCGTACCGGGAGCGCCGCGAGAACAGGTAGTACGGCGCGCACCAGCCCCAGTTGCGGGCGATCCACCGGTCGAAGTCGCCGCAGTCCTTCTCCGACTCGTCGATGAGCAGGCCGAGTTCGGCGCGGCGGGGCCCGTCGTAGACGAGCTCCAGCGCGGCCCCGGTGGACAGGCCGAACTTCCTGGCGCCGCCGGGCTGCACCAGTTCGAGCCCGTGACCGGTGTCGTCGGGCCCGGGGACGGGCCGGAGGTAGTGCAGGCTGACCACGGTGTTCAGCGCCTTTCGGACGAGGCGGGGTGCGGGGGCGGCGGTGCGGGCGGTGACGCGGTGCTCGGCCCGTCCTCGGCGGCAGCCGCCCTGTCCAGCGCGGCGGTCGTACTGTCCTCGGCGACGGCCGCCCCGTCCTGCGCGGCGATTGCCCCGTCCTCGGCGACGGCCGCCCCGTCCTGCGCGGCGATTGCCCCGTCCTCGGCGACGGCCGCCCCGTCCTGCGCGGCGGTCGTACCGTCCGGCGCCCCCGAAGCGCGGGCCACGTACCCGTCCCCCAGCGCGACGGACAGCACGGGCGCCTCCTCCTCCGGGGCCAGCCGCAGGACCTCGCTGACGCGGGTGTCGTCGATGCCGTGCTGCCCGAACGCGGCGACCCCCATGGCCTGCGCGACCACCTCCGTGGTCGTGAGCAGGTGCCCGACGTCCATGAACAGGGTGCGGAAGGTGCGCGGCTCCCGGTAGCGGTACATGTTGCGTCCGAAGACGCTGGTCATCACGAGCACGGCGCGGGTGGTGAACGGCGCCCGCAGGGCCCCGAACAGCGCCCGGCGGGCACACTCCGCGTCCAGGTCCGCGACCCTGTGCAGCGCCTCGTCACCGCAGCGGTAGTGGTACCAGCCCTCCGCGAGACCCGGTACGTCGAAGACGCACGCGTACCCCTCGGAGGGGTGCCGCGCCCCGCCGGAGGGACTGGTGCGCCGGACGAAGGGAGCCGTGCCCGGTCCTCCGCCCCGGCTCTCCAGGACGCCGAACACGCTGGACATCAGCCGCAGCAGGACCTCCGCGTCGAGTGCGCCCGCGCGGCGCGGCGCCCCGGTGGCCTCCTCGAACCGGGCGGTCAGGGTCGGCAGGACGTCGGTGACCCGGGGCGCCGGGACGCCGCCGCCCGGCCCCGGGTGCCCGGCCGCCCCTGGGTGCACGTCCCCCGCCGGGCGCGGCCCGTCGGCGCACGTCTTGTACCGCTGGCCGTCGAACTCCTCCGCGCGGTAGGCGCGCATGATGGCGCGGTCCTGCGTCCAGCCGTCGACGCTGTAGTCGTAGAAGGGGTAGTCGAACGTCATCAGATGGTGGTCCGCGGCCTCGCTCCAGCCGTACGCCCGCCACTGGGAGAGGAGTTGCTCCACCCAGCGCGTGCGGTCCGAGGTGACCGCCGCCACCAGGATGTCCTTGCCGAGGAGCGTGTCGAAGGCCGTGGCCAGGTCGGCCTTCCGCGCGTCCGCGTGGGCGGCGACGGCGTCCACGGCCGCCGCCCGGGAGGTCGGTCCCGCGGCGACCACGCACAGGGCCGCGGCGTGCCGGCCGATGGCGAGGTGCCGTTTGGTGACCAGGTCGACCGCGAGCCATCGCGGGTTGTTGAAGGAGCCCGGCGGCACCAGCCGCACGGCGGGGTTCAGCCGGTAGCGTTCTTCGGGCCTGACGTCTGCGGTGTGCACTGCTCGTGTCCCCTCGTGTCCCTCGTTTCCCACGCGCCTCTTGGGCCCGTACGGCCGTACGACCCCCGCACGGGCCCCCGTAAGCCCGCGCCGGGCCGCCCCCGGAACGGCACCAGGAAGGTCCCTGGGAGAGCCGCCCGGGGTGGCGCCCGTGCCGGCGCCGGGGTCGAGACCCGGTGCCGGCACGGTGTGCGTGCGCGCCCGGACTAGCCCATGTCGGGGCGGTACTGGATCAGGGCCGCGGCCGCGTCCTCGACCTCGGTCACCGCGAAGTCGTCGATGTCGGGCACCTCGGCGCGCGCGTCCACGTCCTGCGTGCGCGGCGTCTCTTCTTCCTGCTCCATGCGTTGCTTCCTCTCTCGATTCATCCGATGCGCTCGATGCACTCCACGTGCTCGATGCGCCCTGTGCGGTGTGTGCGGTGTGGGCGCTCTGCACGGTGTGTGTTTCCGCCCGAGCGGTCCCGCGTGCCGGACCGCGTGCGGTCCTTCTCCTGGTGCCGCCCCGCCCGCGGCCGGTGCCGGCCTGCGGTCACGCCCGGGTTCCCTTCTCCCACCGCGGTCGCGCGCGGCTCACGCTCCGCGTTCCGCCCGCGCGCCGCCTTCCGCGCGCGGCTCACGCCCCCGGCGGAAACTCGATGTCGTCGCCCCGTCCGCCCTTGTTCCGCAGTGCCCGGAACCCGAAGCTGAGCAGGACGATCTCCTCTCCCCCGGCCACCGGGGTCCGCCCGTGCGGGGCGAACACGCCGTCGAAGACCAGGATTTCCCGCTCCCCGAGCTCCACGAAGCGCCGCTCGCGCCCCTCCAGGAACACGGTCCTGCTGCCCGTGCAGCCCTCGTTCGGCGGCCGGTGGTGCAGGCACAGAAGCAGGGTGATGTCGCCGTAGCGCTCGTCGTCCAGGTGCAGTTCCAGCGCGCTGCCGTCGAACAGGTAGCCCAGGTAGGTCGACGCGTGCGGCGCCCGTACGGCGACGCCGGTCACCGACTCCACGTACCGGGCCAGGTCCACCGTGCGCACCAGCTCCAGCGCGGCGACGCCGAACTTCGCGTTGACCTTGCCGTTGTTGTACTCGGGATCGGTACGGAAGCCGCGGCGCGCCTCGGCGAGGAGCGCGATGCGCCGCCCTTCCGTGAACCAGGCGGGGCGGTCGGTGCGCGGCCGGTCGGTGAACAGCCTGCCCGCGAGCCCCGCCGCGGCCTCGTCCACCAGCCGGCCCGCCTCGGTGCCGGGCCCCGGGAGGTCCTGCACGGTGACCGTCCTGCGGAACCACCGCGCCCAGGCGAGTGTGGCCGCGATCTGCCCTGTGTCGTCCAGCGCTCCCATCCGTCCGCGCCCCCTTCCGGCCGATGGCCGCCGTCGTCCCGTTCCCTCACGGTGCGGGCGGGCGCTGTCGTCGCGGTCACGTCCCGGTCACACGCCCCGCCAGGAGGGCGCCCGGGCGAGGTTGGGCGGAGCAGCCCCGCCCCTCGTCACACAGTGCGATACTCAAGTGACGGTGCGCGTACGCGCGGCGTTCGGCACGGGCGCGGACGGGGGCTCGATGGGCTTCGAGTTCAGGCTGCTGGGGCCGGTCGAGGTGGTGTCCGACGGCACCGCCGTGCCGGTCCCGGCCGCGAAGCAGCGGATCGTCCTCGCCACGCTCCTGCTCGACGCGGGCCGCGTCGTCCCCGTGGAGACCCTGGTGGACCGGCTGTGGGACGAGGACCCGCCGGCGGGCGCCCGCAACACCCTGCAGAACCACGTCCTGCGGCTGCGCCGCACCCTCGGGGCGTGCGGCGGCCCCGGCCCTGCCGGTCAGGGACCGGTGCGGACCTGCCAGCGCGGGTACGCGCTCGACGTCGCCGAGGGCGCGCTCGACCTGCACCGGTTCGACGTCCTGACGCGGCACGCCAAGTCGGCCCTGGCGGCGGGCGACGCGGCGCGGGCCTCGGCGCTGCTGTCCGAGGCCCTGGGGCTGTGGCGGGGGCGCCCGCTGGCCGACGTGCCGTCCGCCTCCCTCCAGCGCGACGTCGTACCCTCCCTCCTCGAACGCCGCACGGTCGCCCTCGAACTGCGCGTCGGGGCCGACCTGCGCCTGGGACGGCACACCGAACTGCTGCCCGAGCTGGCCGAGTTGACCGCGGCGCACCCGTTGCAGGAGCCGTTCTGGGCGCAGCGGATGCTGGCCCTGCACCGCGCGGGGCGTCAGGGCGAGGCGCTGCGCTGCTACCGCACGGTCAGCGCGCTGCTCGCCGAGGAACTGGGCGTGGACCCCGGCGCCGCACTGCGGGACCTGCACCGCCGGATGCTGGCCGACGACCCGAGCCTGGCCGGTCCCGCGCCGCGCGTCGCCGCCGGCGCCCTGGACACCGGTGGCTCGTCTGCCGCCGCCCGGGACACCAGTGGGGCGCGTGGCGCCACCACCGGGTCGGGCCGTGGTCCGCGTGCCGCCGCTCCGGATCCCCGCGAGGACAGCGGTCCGCGCGCCACCACTCCGGGCCCCCGCGAGGACAGTGGTTCACGTGCCGCCGCCCCGGGCCCTGGCAGTGC
This sequence comes from Streptomyces sp. CC224B, assembly GCF_030010595.1. Classification (NCBI taxonomy): domain Bacteria; kingdom Bacillati; phylum Actinomycetota; class Actinomycetes; order Kitasatosporales; family Streptomycetaceae; genus Streptomyces; species Streptomyces sp. CC224B. Next base: position 17,505 of record NZ_JASCXL010000034.1, read on the forward strand.
GCGCCGTGCCGCCGCCCCGGCCCCCGACGGCGCACGCGGCGGCACCAACCCGGACCCCGGTGGTGCGCGCGGCATCGCCTCCCCCGCCCCCAGTGGCACGCACGGCGCCACCGGGCCCCGGGGCGGCGGCGCTCCCCCGCACGCGCCCGTGCCCGCTCCCCGCCCGGAGCCGGCCGCCCCCGGCATCGGTTCCGTGCCGCGCCCCGGTGCCCAACTCCCCGCCGACACCACGTCGTTCGTCGGGCGGTGCCGCGAGCGGGCCAAGGCCGCCCAGCTCCTGGACATCGCCCGGCTCGTCACGCTGACCGGCGTGGGCGGGGTGGGCAAGACCCGGCTGGCGCTGCGCGTGGCCGCCGACGTGTCCGGGTCCTGCCCGGACGGGGCGTGGGCGGTGGACCTGGCCCCGCTCACCGACCCCAGGCTCCTCGACCGGGCCGTGTGCGAGGCGCTCGGTTTCCGCGACCACTCCGCGCTGCCCGCGCGGGAGGTGCTCGTCCAGCGCCTGCGGGACATGCGCGCCCTGCTGGTCCTCGACAACTGCGAGCACGTCGTACCGGCCGCCGCCGACCTGGTGCACGCGCTGCTGCGCGCGGCCCCCGGCCTGCGGGTGCTCGCCACCAGCCGCCATCTGCTCGGCGTGCCGGGCGAGCACGTCCTGCCGCTGCCCCCGCTGGCGCAGGACGAGGCGCTGCGCCTGCTCGCCGACCGGGCGCTCGCCTCGGCCCCGGGCCTCGCCGTGGCCGCCGCGCACGGGGACACGGCGCGCGACCTGTGCCGGCGCCTGGACGGCATCCCGCTGGCCATCGAGCTGGCGGCGATCCGCCTCGCCACCCTGTCGGTGGAGGAGATCCTCGAACGCCTCGACGACCGCTTCCAGGTGCTGGCCGACGTCGACGCCCACGGCGGCGCCACGTCCGCGTCCCGGTACGGCCGTACGCTGCGCGGCGTGGTCGACTGGAGCCACGACCTGTGCACGGGGTCCGAGCAACTGCTGTGGGCGCGGCTGTCCGTCTTCTCCGGCGACTTCGGCCTGGAGGCGGCCGAGACCGTCTGCTCGGGCGACGGGATCGACCGCGAGGAGGTCGTACGGCTGCTGTCCGCGCTGGTCGCGAAGTCCATCCTGAGCACCGGCAGACGGGCCAGCCGCACCCGGTACCGGATGCTGGAGACCATCCGCCAGTACGGCCGGGCGCGGCTGCGCGAGCGGGGCCAGGAGACCGCGCTGCGCCGCCGGCACCTGGATTACTACCGCTCGCTGGCCGCCGCGGCCGCGGCCCGCTGGTGCGGCCCCGAGGAGGTCGACTGGCTGGCTCGGTTGCGCCACGAGGTGCTCAACATCCGGGCGGCCCTGGACTTCGGCGCCACGCACCCCGGCGCCGCCGCCGCGGGCCTGGAGATCGCGACGAGCCTCACCCGTACCCGGTTCTGGTTCTTCAGCAGCACGCTCGGCGAAGGGCGCCACTGGTTCGAGCGCACCCTGGCCGCGGAGGCCGGGGCCCACGCCGGGGCCGACGGCGGGGCCGGGGCAGCCGCGGCGCACGAGGTGCCGTCGTCCGGGCCCCCTCCCGACCCCGTCCGCATCGGGGCGGTCAGCCTCCAGTCGTGGATCGCGCTGTGCCAGGGGGACCGGCCCGCCGCGCGCCGCTTCCTCGACGACTGCTACGCCATGTCGGCGCGGCTGCCGCACGGCCCCGCGCTCCCCCAGGTGCTGTTCATCCGGGGCGCCGACGCCATACTCATCCACGGCTGCGGCACGTCGATCGCGCTTCTGGACCGGGCCCGGGCCCGCATGCGGGAGGCGGGCCTGACCGGCGACGCCCATATGGCGACCATGCTGTGGGCGATGGCGTGCGGCTTCTTCGGGGAGCGGGAGGCGGCGTTCGCGGCCTGTCAGGAGTACGTGGCCGACGGCCGGACCCACGGCGGGCCTTGGGCCGGTTCGTGGACCCTGTGGGTGCACGGCCTGACCGAGCTGCTGCACGGCGACCCGGGCGCCGCCGTCCGCCTGGTGCGTGACAGCCTCCTGCCCCAGTGGGCCATCGACGACCGCTGGGGGCCGGTGTGGGGCGTGGAGTCGCTCGCCTGGGCCGCCGAGGCCACGGGCGAGCCGGACTACGCCGCGCGGCTCCTCGGCGCCGCCGCCCGGCTGCGCCGCACGACGGGCGTCTCCCTCGACGGTTTGACCCCGTTCTACGACGTCCACGTCCGTACGGTCCGCAGGGCCCGCGCCGCCCTCGGCGACGAGGCCTACGTGGCCGCCTTCGCCCGCGGCACGGACACGACCGGGGCCGGGCTGCGGGACCTCGTCCTGCGGACGTGAGACGGCCGCCGGAGCGCCCCGCCACGGCACGCGGACATCCACGGAGCCGCTGGACCGCCGAGTCGCCGCAGCGCGTGTGCCCCGGGCCTCGGCACGGCTCAGAGACCCCGTACGCCCGACTCCTGAACCACGTTGGCCTGCTCGGGGTGCGCGGGGTCGCGGGACGGCACGCTGCCTCCACGGCTGTCAGGACCGTCCGACACGGAACCGTCAGCCGCGGGACCGGCGGAACCAGCGGGACCGCCAGACGCCGGGCCGCCGGACACGGGACCGCCGGACACGGGGTCTTCCCGCGGGCCGTAGAGGGCCGCGGGCGCCCCCGTGACCAGCGCCCAGTAGCGGTCGCCGAAGGACCAGTGCCACCACTCGGTGGGGTAGTTGACCAGGCCCGCCGCGGTGAGGGCGGAACCGAGCGTCTCCCGGTTGGCGCGGGCCCGCGCGCTGATGTTCGCGGCATGGGTGTAGCAGGCGCCGTCGCTGTCCTCGGGGTCCGCGTCCAGCCGCGTGCCCATGTCGAGTTCGCGCCCGTCGGCGTCCGCCAGGGTGAGGTCGACGGCCGCGCCGGCGCTGTGCGGGGCGACGGACGGCGGTGACACGTACCGGCTCGCCGCCGCGTGGGTCCGCTCGGCGGACCAGTCGGGGTGCAACGCGCGCAACTCGCGCATGTGCTCCTCGAAGTAGGACCGCTGCAGCGCCAGCGGCCGGTACCCCTCGACGAACACCAGACGCAACCGGTCCGGGAGCAGCGTCTGGGCCTTCAGCAGCCGTTCCAGCAGGCCGGCGCGGACGTACGCGAAGACGCCCGCGGCGTCCTGCTGCCGGTCGTCGACCAGCAGCCCGCCGTGACGGCGTACGTCGACGAGGTGTTCCCCGCACTCCGCCACGGGTATCGCGGCGACCCTGGCGTCTGACATCAACACGATCTCGGTCATCACGCGATGATCCCGCGTCGCCTCCCCGTCCGGAAACCCCTTGTGTGCCACACGTATGGAGTCTCCAGCGGGGGGAGACCGCACGATGGGGTCATGAACGGCGACGCGCTCCTCTCCATCGGTGAACTGTCCCGCCGGACCGGCCTCCCGGTCCGGACCATCCGGTTCTACTCCGACGCGGGCGTCGTGCCCCCGGCCGACCGCAGCCGGGCCGGGTACCGGCGCTACGACGCCGGTGCCGTGGCCCGCCTCGACCTCGTGCGGACCCTGCGCGAGCTGGGCCTCGACCTCGCCACCGTCCGCAAGGTGGTCGAGCGGGAGGTCCCGCTGTCCGAGGTGGCCGCGGCCCACGCCGAAGCCCTCGACGTGCAGATCCGGGTGCTGCGGCTGCGCCGCGCCGTGCTGACGGCGGCGGCCGGACGCGGCTGCACACCGGAGGAGTTGGGGCTCCTGCACCGCCTGACCCGGCTCTCCGGGCGGGAGCGGCAGCGCCTGGTCGACGACTTCCTCGACGCGGTCTTCGGCGGGCTGCGCGCCCACCCCGCGTTCACCGCGGTGACGCGGTCCCTCACGCCGGAGCTGCCCGACCACCCGGACCCGGAACAGGTGGCCGCCTGGGCGGAGTTGGCGGAGCTGTTCCAGGACGCGGACTTCCGCTCCAGCATGAACCGGATGGCCGGGGAACTGGCGGCCGACCGCGCGCGGGACGACACCACCGGGCTCCCCGTCGTCCTCGCCGAGGCGGTCCGCGCCCGGGTCGAACCGGCCCTGGCAGCCGGTGTCGACCCGGCGTCGGCGGCGGCCGCCACGGTCATGGCCCCCGTCGTCGCCCACTACGGCCGCGTCCTCGGCCACACCGAGGACCGCGGCGCCGCCGCCGACACGATGCTCCGCCACCGCCTGGCGGACCGCCTGGAGGACATGAAGGACCCGCGCCGCGACCAGTACCTGCGCCTGCTCGCGCTCGTCAACGGCTGGCCGGTCCCGGAGAGCCTCGCCCCGGTGCTCGACTGGTCGGTCCGGGCACTGCGGACCACGTCTCGCGCCTGAGACCCGACGCGGAACGCGTACGCGTCCGTCCGTCGACCGGTCCCCCGCGCCGTGCCGGGCCCGACGTCCACGCGTACGCGACCGGGTGGCCGTACGACAGGTCCCACCCGGACGCGGAGCAGCCGGACCGTGTCAGCGCCGGGCGTGGCGGATCGTCAGGCGGCCCATGCCCATCGCGCCGAAGACACGGATCCTGGGCCTGCCCGGGCCGGGGCGCCGCGGGGGCTTGTAGCGCGTGTCCTTCAGGCCGGTGTACAGGTCGTCGAAGTCGACGACCGCGTCGCGGGGCACGGTGATGCCGGCCCTGCCGGTGCCGAGGTGCAGCTCGATGTCGATGACCGGGTGCTCGATGACCGCGCGGGACAGGTCCAGGCGCACCCTGCCGTACGCGGACTCCACCTTGAGGTGCCGGGGCACCCGCCAGGCGCCGCGCCGCTTGATGCGGCCCGTGGCGGCGTTGATCGTGGCGGTGGTGCCCTTCTCCTCCCGCGGGAGCGCGGCCAGGGCCGCCTCGACCTCGTCGTGCGTCGTGGCGGTGAGCACCTGGTCGAGGCGGGCGTCCATCTCCTGGTGGGAGACGTGTCCCGCGGCGTACGCCTCCTGCAGACGCCGCACGGCCTCGTCACGCTCACTCTCACCGACGCGCCTCTGCGGGTCTTCCGACAGGGAGTTCATCCCCACACTGTAGGCCCACGTCAGCCGCATGGTGCATGTGCTGCGCGGGAGTTGACCGCGCCTCCCGCGCTCATGGCTCCTGAGGCGTGCCGCACCGCGCGCGTTCGTACGGCCGTACTCCGTGAGGGTGGCTCTCCCCCGCCGGGTGGCTCGTCCGCCGTCGTGTGGCTCTTCTCTGACGTGTGACTCTTCCATGACGTCGGAGGAATTGTCTGCCGCAGAACACACGTGAAGATCTGCATCCGGGGTAGGACAGCGTAACTTGGGACGGAAGCAGCCGTTCTTGTGTGCCGTGTCTTCGGACCAATCCCACCCCGCGCACACAGGATCATGGCGCGAAACATACGGGTAGGATCCGCCAACACCCGTTCGTACGCAGGAGAGCGCAGGAGAGGTGGACGCCATGTCTGACGCCCTGACCGAACCGACCGGGCTCGAGAGTCAATACGCCGCGCAACTGTCGGCGGACCTTGAGCGCAACGCCACGGAACAGGACCGCATCGGTGCGGAAGTGATCGCCCTGCAGGAGAGGTTGCAGGGTCTGCGGCGCGACCGGGAACTGCTGCTGAGGCTGCAGCGGCTCCTGGGCGAGCAGTCCACACAGGCCGAGCAGTCCCAGGAGGACGTGCGGTCCACGGAGGCTGAGCAGTCCACGGAGGCTGGGCCGCGGGCCGCGGAAGAAGCCGTATCACAGGCCACGGAGGAAGCCGGGGCGAAGGCCGAGGCGGCCCCCGCGAAGCGCGTCCCGGCACCCCGGGGATCCCGTCCCGCCACGCGCGCCACCAAGACCCGGGGGAGCTCGGCGGGGACCAAGACGAAGCGACCCGGGCGCAAGAAGCCCGCGCCGCCCAAGAGCAGCGGCAAGGAGAAGGCCAAGACCAAGGACGGGGCCAAGGCCGCGTCCCCGACCGGGCCGACGCTCATCGAGCTGGTGCGCGCGCACCTGGGCGAGCAGAAGGAACCCCGCTCGGCCGCCGAGGTCACCGCGGCGCTCACGCAGAACCACCCCGAGCGCGCCGTCAAGACCACGGTCGTCCGCACCACGCTGGAGAACCTGGTCGCCAAGGGGCAGGCCCAGCGGTCCAAGCAGAAGAACTCCGTGTTCTACAGCGCCCCCGAGGCCGGTGAGCAGCAGCCCGCGCCGCCGCAGGACACAGCGGCCGCGTCGCAGCCGGAGCCGGAGGCGAAGCCGGAGGGCTGACGCGCCGCGGGCGGCACCTTCCGTGAGGTGGCACTCTCGGTGGTGTGCCACCTCGCTGAGATGTCAGCTCCCATGAAGTGGCACCTCCCGCGAGACGGCATCCTCCGTGTGTGGCGGCACCCGCGCTCCCGGACGGCGGAATGCGAGGAACGGCACCGGATGTTGCAGCGCACGAGGGATCCGTCCGGCTCCCTGACCGGTGCCGCCCTCGCCACCCGGCACGGCGGCCGCGCACCTGAAGGAACGCCCGCACATGACGCACGACCAGCGCACCATCACCAACCCGCCCACGCTGCACGACCCGACGCCCTTCGGCTACAGCCACGCCGTCTCGGCCCCCGGCGAGACCGTGCACATCGGCGGCCAGTACGCCTCCGACGCCACCGGCGCGCCCGTGCCCGGCGACTTCGCGGCGCAGGTGGACCTGGCCTTCGAGCGGCTCCGCTCGGCCCTGGAGGGCGTCGGGCTCGGGTTCGAGCACGTCGTCCGCCTCGGCACGTACATCGTGGACCACGACCTCGACAAGCTGGCGGTCCTCGGCAAGGCCCTGCACGCCCGCTTCGGCGACCGGCTCCCGGCCCAGACGCTCAGCGGCGTGGCCTCGCTCGCCCTGCCGGGCATGCTCTTCGAGGTGGACGCGGTCGCCGTGCGCCCCGTCTGACCGCACACGCCCCCGCGTCCCCCGCCCGACGGAGCGGGAGCGGTCCGCACGCCCGGCGGCGGTACGTCATCCGGCCGCGTGCCGCAGCGCGGCCACGCGGTCGGTGCGCTCCCAGGTGAACTCGGGCCGCTCCCGCCCGAAGTGGCCGTAGGCGGCGGTGTGCGCGTAGATGGGGCGGCGTAGGTCGAGGTCGCGGATGATGGCCGCGGGGCGCAGGTCGAAGACCTCGGTGACGGCCCTCTCGATGCGCTCCGCGGGCACGGTGTGCGTGCCGAAGGTCTCCACGAACAGGCCGACCGGCTCGGCCGTGCCGATGGCGTAGGCGACCTGGAGCTCGCAGCGGGAGGCGAGGCCGGCCGCGACGACGTTCTTGGCCACCCAGCGCATCGCGTACGCGGCCGAGCGGTCCACCTTGGAGGGGTCCTTGCCGGAGAAGGCGCCGCCGCCGTGGCGGGCCATACCGCCGTAGGTGTCGATGATGATCTTCCGGCCGGTGAGGCCCGCGTCGCCCATCGGCCCGCCGATCTCGAACCGGCCTGTGGGGTTGACCAGGAGGCGGTGGCCCTCCGTGTCGAGTTTGGTGCCGTCCTCTGCCAGGTGGCGCAGCACGGGTTCGACGACGTACTCGCGTATGTCGGGGGTGAGGTGGCCGTCCAGGGTGGCGTCGGGGGCGTGCTGCGTCGAGACGACGACGGTGTCGAGGCGGACCGGGCGGCTGCCCTGGTACTCGATGGTCACCTGTGTCTTGCCGTCGGGGCGCAGATAGGGGATCGACCCGTCGCGGCGGGCCTGCGCGAGGCGGCGCGAGAGGCGGTGGGCGAGGTCGATGGGCAGGGGCATGAGGGTGGGTGTCTCGTCGGTGGCGTAGCCGAACATCAGGCCCTGGTCGCCCGCGCCCTGGGCGTCCAGGGGGTTGTCGGCGCCGAGGACGCGCTGTTCGTACGCGGCGTCGACGCCCCGGGCGATGTCGGGTGACTGGGTGCCGATGGACAGGGACACCCCGCACGAGGCGCCGTCGAACCCCTTGGCCGAGGCGTCGTAGCCGATCTCCAGGATCTTGTTGCGGGCCAGGGCGGCGATGTCGACGTACGCCGTGGTGCTGACCTCCCCGGCGATGTGCACCTGCCCGGTGGTGAGGAGGGTCTCCACGGCGACCCGGGAGGCGGGGTCGGCTTTCAGGAGGGCGTCGAGGACGGTGTCGCTGATCTGGTCGGCGATCTTGTCGGGATGGCCTTCGGTGACGGATTCCGAGGTGAACAGGCGGGTGGCCATGGCGGCTTCCTTGGGTCGGCGGGTGCGCGGTGGCGAAGGGCTCAGCGGGGTGTGGTGGGGGCGTGCGGGGCGGCGCAGGCCCGGCGCAGGGCCCCGGCGACGAGGCGGTCGGCGGCGCCCGTGTAGTCGGCCGGGTCGAGCAGGGCGTCCAGGGCGGCGGCGTCCAGGTGCCCGACGACGTCGGGGTCCTGGGCCAGCACGGCGGCGAGGGTCAGGCACTCCCGGTCCGCCCGCGCGGAGGCGTCGGTGAGCAGCCGTGCGGCCCGGGCCCGGCCGAGGTGGGGCGCCAGGGCCGCCGCGAGGCGTTCCGTGACGATCTGGCTCCTGGTCAGCGCGAGGTTGGCCCGCATGCGCTCCGGCCGTACGACCAGGCCTGCGGCGAGTTCGTACGCGGTCGCCGCCGCGCCACCGGTCAGGCGCAGGCATTCGCGCAGCGGCAGCCACTCGGCGTGCCAGGCGCCGGCCGCGCGCTCGTCCTCCGACACCAGGGCCTGGGTCAGCACGGTGGCGTAGGCGGGGACTTGGAGGGCGGCGCTGCGGATGAGCGTGGCGAGGACGGGGTTGCGTTTGTGCGGCATCGCGGACGAGGCGCCGCGTCCCGTCCCCGTCGGCTCGGCGACCTCCGCGATCTCGGTCCTGCTCAGGGTGGTCACGTCGGCGGCGAACTTGCCGAGCGCCCCGGCGGTGAAGGCCAGGGCGGCCGCCAGGTCGGCGACGGGGGTGCGCAGCGCGTGCCAGGGCAGCGCGGGGCGTGCCAGGCCCAGTTCGGCGGCGTAGGCGTCGACCAGGCGCTCGGCGTAGCCGGTGTCCTGGCCGGCGGGCGCGGTGGTGCCGCGGCGGGCGTACGCCAGGTAGCCCGCCAGGGTGCCGGCCGCGCCGCCCAGGGAGACGGGCAGGGACCGCTGTACGACGGCCAGGCGGTGCTCGGCGTCCAGGACGAGGGAGCGCCAGCCCGCGGCCTTGAGGCCGAAGGTGGTGGGGACGGCGTGCAGGCCCAGGGTGCGGGCGGCGGTGACCGTGCCCCGGTGCCGGTCGGCGAGGCCCGCGAGGGCGGACGCGGCGCGCTCGAGGTCGGCCCGCACCAGGGTCAGGGCTCGTGCGGCGACCAGCATGGCGCCGGTGTCGAGGATGTCCTGGCTGGTGGAGCCGCGGTGGACGTACTCGGCGGCGCGCGGGTCGCGCCGTGCGACGGCGTCGGTCAGGGCGCGGACGAGGCCGACCACGGGGTTGGCCGTGGCGCGGGAGGCCAGGGCCAGCGCGCGCGGGTCGAAGAACTCCGCCCGCGCGGCGCCGGTGATGGCGTCGGCGGCGCTCGCCGGGACGGTGCCGACGGCGGCCTGGGTGCGGGCCAGGCCCGCCTCGGCGTCGAGCATCGCCTGGAGCCAGGCGCGGTCGCCGACCGCCTCCTCGACGGGGACGCCCACGCGCACCGGTGACAGCAGCCCGCTGTCGTCGGCCGTCGCCGTCCCCGCGGCGGGCGGTTTGCCGTGCCCGCTGTCCGGTCCCGTCGGGGCGGGCACTCCCGTCGCTTCCGGTGCGGGCCGCCCGGACGGTGCGGGGTGGGTCATGGGGTCGCCTCCATCAGGTCCAGGTCGCGGCCGTGGGGTGTCGCGGGGCGCGGGCGGGCGGGGCGCAGCGTGAGCACGGCGCGCGCGATGGCGTCCGCGTCGCCGAGGGTCACCGAGTCGACTCCGGGGCGGATGCCGGCGGCGGTGACCCAGTGCACGCCCTCCGTGGGCACGCCGTAGGCGAAGCGGCGCGGGTGGGCCCGGCCGCGGGCGTCGAGGAGGCGGGGCGGGCGCGGGGTGACGGCGAGTCCGCCGCTCTCGTGGTCCGGGCCGTTCCTTCCTTCGATGCGGTACGGGGTGACTTCTCCGGCGGCGAGCAGGTGGCGCAGCAGGGCGTCGCCGGTGCGCCGCAGGTCGGGCTCGGGCAGGCGGGCCTCGATCAGCGCGGTGGCCCTGACGGGGGGCGCGTCGACGGCGGGGGAACGGGCGGTGAAGGCGGGCGCGGGGCCCTGGGTGTCGAGGGTGACGTCCAGGTCGGGGCCGAGGAGGTGGACCACGTCGGCCTCGACGAGGGCGCGCAGCTCCTCGACGCGCGAGACGGGCGGCCCGATGGACAGGAAGGCGTTCAGGGGTGTGTACCAGCCTTGCAGGTCGTCGCGGTAGGAGGTGCCGTCCACCCCTCCGTGGTCGACGCAGAGCCGGATCTCGTTGCGCAGGTCGCGCAGCACGTCGAGGGCGGCTTTGAGGGGGCCGCTGAGGTTGCCCTGCCGGGCGGCGCGCACGTCGTCGGCCAGGTGGCGCAGCAGCCAGGCGCGGTGGTGGGCACGGGAGGCGAAGCGGCGCCCGTGGTGCGGCCGTGCGAGGCGCTCCCAGTCCCAGCGGTCGGCCTCGGCGATGCCGTGGGCGTCCAGGAGGCGTCGTAGCGCCCGCTCGTCGGGGGCGGCCAGGTAGCGGTCGGCGAAGTCCGTGGCGCCGGGGTGTCCGCGGGAGGCCAGGAGGGTGCCGTAGTAGACGCTCTCGACCTCCCTGGCGATCAGCGGCCACAGGTCGGTGCCGAAGTGGGCGCGTGCGCCGCGGCGCCGCAGCCGGGCCGCCGTCTCCTGGGTGACGAGGCGCGGTGTGTACCGGCCGTGGGCGCCCTTCTCGTTCTCGCCGCGCGCGTGGTAGGGCAGGCCGCGGCGGGATCCGGCGGCGATGACAGGCTCGCGCCCGGAGGGCTGGTAGACGAGCCGGCCGCGCTGCCGCGTGAACAGGCCGCCGCGGCCGCGGGTGAGCAGCGCCAGGTGGTCGAAGAAGTTCAGGCCGAGGCCGCGCAGCAGCACCGGTTCACCGGGCGGCAGCACGGACAGGTCGAGGTCGGCGGGGTTGGCGGGGCCCACGTAGGTCAGGCCGTGGGCCGCGGCGGCGCGGGCGAAGCGGTCCTCGTGGGCGGTGGCGGCGGCCGGGAGGTGCCCCTGGGCGAGGACGACGGCGCCCAGGCCCTCCAGGCGGGTGCCGTCGGCGAGGGTGAGCACCTGGGCGGCGTCCGGGCCCCCGTGCGCGTCGGTGAGGCGTACCGCGCGGGTGCGGTGTTCCACGATGCGGCAGTGCGCGGGCGCGGCGGCCGTCACCCAGGCATGGACGTCCTGCAGGTAGCGGCCGTAGAAGGCGCGCGTCGGGTAGGAGTCGGGCAGCAGGTCGCGGGCCTCGGCGCGCACCTGGTCGTCGTACTCCGCCGGGCTGCCGGGCAGGGCGGTGTGCTTGGCCCAGGCGTAGAGGCTGGGGCCCTCCTCGACGGGCCCGGCCATGGTGACGGTGGCGTCGGTGTACGCGGTGACCTGGCTGGCCACGGTGTTCATCAGCAGCAGCCGGGACTGGGCGGTGCGCCAGACCCGGCCGGGGCCGGGCGGGTAGGGGTCGATCACGTGGACGGTGAGCGGGGTGGGGCGCGGGTCGGCGCGCTCGTTGGCGCACAGGCGCTCGAGGACGGCCAGGCCGCGCGGGCCCGCGCCGACGACGGCCACCTCCCGGCGGGGCGAAGGGTGCGGGGTGTGCGGGTGCATGGTGCCGGTGTCCTCCGGATCAGCGGGTCAGGAATGGTGCAGCAGGACCTTGCCGAGGCTGGCGCGGCGCTCCAGGTGGGCGTGGGCGGCAGCGGCGTCGGCCAGGGTGAACTCGGCGTCGACGCGGGCGCGCAGCGTCCCGTCGAGCAGGCCCGCGAAGACGGCTTCGGCGCGGGTGGTGAACTCCTCGCGGGTGAGCACGTGGTGGGTGAGGGTGGGCCAGGTGAGCTTGAGGGAGCCCTTCTGGGCGAGCAGGAAGGGGTCGATGGGCTCGGCCTTGCCGCTGGCCTGTCCGAACAGGACGAGGGAGCCGCGCGGGCGCAGCGCGTCGAGGCTCGCGTGGAAGGTGCGCCGGCCCACGGAGTCGTAGACGGCGTGGGCACCGGCGCCGTCGGTGGCGGCGCGCACCGCGGCGGTGAAGTCGTCCCGGTCGTAGCGGACCACGGTGTCGACGCCGAGTTCGGCGGCGAGCGCGGCCTTGGCGTCGCTGGAGACGGTGCCGACGACCCGGGCTCCGGCCCGCTTGGCGAACTGCACGAGGAACTGGCCGACGCCGCCCGCCGCGGCGTGCACGACGACGGTCTCGCCCCGGGCGACGGGGTGCGCGTCGTGCGCCAGGTAGTGGGCGGTCATCCCCTGGAGCATGGCGGCCGCGGCCAGGCGCGGGTCCAGGGCCGGCGGCACCGCCACGGCGAGCCGGACCGGGACGGTGACGAACTCGGCGTAGGCGCCGGGCGCCTCGGCGTAGGCGACGCGCTGGCCGACGGCGAGTTCGGTGACGTCGGCGCCGACGGCGTCGACCGTGCCGACGGCGTCCATGCCGGGGGTGTAGGGCAGCGGGAGCGGCATGGAGCCGGTGCGGTGGTAGACGTCGACGTAGTTGACGCCGATGACGTCGGTGCGCAGGCGGATCTCGTCGGGGGCGGGCTCGGGCAGGGGGATGTCTTCGAGGCGGAGCTGTTCCGGTCCGCCGTGGGCGTGGACGCGGATCGCCTTCATCGGGTGCTCCCTTGGCTGTTCCGGAGGGGTTCGGCGGGGGTCGGGGGCCCGGCCTTCGCGAGGGCCGCGCCGTGGTCGGGGCGGTGGGCGGCCAGGCCACCGGCGATCATCAGGGCACCGCCCGCGAGCTGGAGCGGGGTGGGCGCCAGGGCGAGGGCCACGAGGCTGATGACGACGGTGAAGGCGGGCTCCAGTTGCAGCACACCGGCCGTCTGCCAGGGCCGCAGCCGGATCAGGGCCTGGTGCAGGGTCACGTACGCCAGGCAGAAGTTGGTGACGGCCAGGACGAGTTGCAGGGTCAGTGTGGCGGCGTCGGGGTGCCAGCGCAGGCGGCCCGGCACGAGGGGCAGGACGGGCAGCAGGACGACTGCGGCGGGCAGCAGCCGCCACAGGCTCAGTTGCAGGGGCGGCACCCGGTCCATGAGGGTCTTGGCGGGCAGGTAGGCGAGCCCGGCGAGCAGTGCCCCGAGGAGGACGAGGAGGTCTCCGGCGCGCAGGGAGGTGAGTCCGGCGGTGGGGCTGCGCATGACGACGAGCAGCCCGCCGAACAGGGTGACCGTGAGGCCCAGCGTCTGCCACCAGCGCAGCCGGTCACCGAGGACCGCCACGGACGCGAGCACGGCGACGGGGCCTTGGAGCTGGATGAGGAAGCCGCCGTTGACGGGGCTGGTCATGCTCAGTCCCGTGACGACGAGGGCGAGGGAGAGGCCGGTACCGATGACGGAGACGAAGCCGAGCCGTATCCGGTCGCCGCGGTCGAGGCCGCGGGGCAGCAGCGGCCGGTGGCGCGCTGCCAGGTAGGTGCCCAGCAGCGCGGCGCCGATCGCCAGGTTCAGCTCGGTGGTCAGCAGCGGGTGGATGTCGACGGTGACCCGGTTGGCCAGGACGGCGCCCGCCCCGAAGAACGCGGCGGTCAGGAGCGCGAAAGCGTAGCCGTGCGCGGGCATGGGCGGGGCCTTTCCGAGGGCGTTACGTGTCGGTGGTGACCGGGGGTGCCGCGGGTGCCGTTGGTGGCGGTGGTTCCGGCGGTGCCCGTGGTGGTGGTTGTGCCGGTGGCGCGGGTCGTACCGCTGGTGCGGGTCGTACCGCCGGTGCAGGTCGTGCCGCCGGTGCAGGTGGCGCCGGTGGTGCCGTCCCGGTCCGTGTCACCGTGCGCGCAGTCGGACGGTGTGGCCGCGCTCGATGCCGTGCCGGGCGGCGAAGTTGCCCTGGTTCAGGGCGAGGCCGAGCTGATTGCGGCTGGCGATGTAGGCCAGCGGTTCGCCTTCGCCCGTCTCACCGAAGGTATGGCGCAGCGGGGTGCGCATGAAGGTGCCGTTCACTTCGATTTCCAGTTCGGCACCGAATGCGATGCGCTGCGCCTCAAGGAATTCGCGGGTGATGTTGGTCCATACGTTGCCGTAGTTCTTGTCGAGAAGGGCGACTTCGCCGACGACCCAGCCGTCGACGAGTTCGGGCTGTGCCGTCTCGAGCAAGGTGATGTCGGTGGCGGCGAGTTCTTCGCCTATTTCGGCGAAAGGCACGCCGTTGGCCATGTGCGCGGCCGCGGACATGACGATGTCACGGCCGTAGAACGTGGGGTCGATGACGGGCCGGCGCACCTTGTCCGCCGTGATGTGCCGCACCTCGGCCACTCCCGCCTCCACGACGATGCGCGTGAGCAACCCGTTGTTGGGGGCGAAATAGGTGTGGCCCTGCGGGGTGCGCAGCCCGATCGCGTCGTCCTGGACACCCGTGTGCGGAAACGTCACACACGCGAAGATCGCGTCGGCGGGGAAGTAGCGGAAGGAGTCCCGGATGTAGAGGCTCGCTTCGTAGATGTCGAAGGGGGTGACGTCGTGGGTGACGTCGACGATGTTCGCCTGGGGGGCGATGCCGAGCACCATCCCTTTGCAGATTCCCACGGCGTCGTCGACGAGTCCGAAGTCGGTGAGCAGACCGACGATGGGGCGGTTGCCGACGAGCGTGGTGGCGCGTTCGGTGGCGGTGGTGACGGACATGACGTGGTCCTTTCGAGTATGACGACATGGCGGGACGCGGGCGTACGCGAAGGCGGAGGCGGGCGCCAAGGGCACCTGGGCAGCGGGACCGGCAGAGCCCCTGACGACTGACGGGCTGGCGACTGACGGACTGACAGCTGACGGACTGGCAGCTGACGGATCAACAGGAGGGGCGGGTGAGCGGCACGCGTGGTCGGGCCATGGCGCGTCGGGCGGACCTCACAGCATCTGCTGAAGCAAACACATCGCCCCCTGTAATGCTCGGCGAGGGTGTCGAGAACTACGCGGAGGGCACCGCGGAAAGGGAAGAAGAGAAGCGGCAGGCGCAGCTCCGCCTTTTTGCTCGGCTTTTACGGGGCGAGGTCCCAGGAATCTGAAACGTCCAGGGCGCCGCTGTGGGCGCGCGCCGCCGGGGCGGCACCGACAGATTCCTGGCGCCTCCGAGTACCAAGGCGTAGGTGCCGCCGCTGCGGACAGCCGGTTTCCCATCTGTCTTCCCCATGGCTCTCCTTGGCTTTCTGTCATCGGCCCGGCGAACAGCGCGTGTCACCGCATGAGTTCGTTGAGCCGTACTGGACATGCAAGTAAGCCGACGATGCCCGACGGCAGCGCGGGAGGCCAAGCAAGATTCCGCTGAGTGGACCACATACCCGCGACCTGGAGCGCGCCGGGGAGCACGTCACGCGCGGACTGCGTCTCATGTCGTGCCGTTGGAGGCGAAGCCGTCGAGGACGTGAGGGCGGCCCGCAGGCAGATCCCGCAGGCAGATGTCGAAGGCCGCGGTGAGACCGGACACATTGGTCTGCACCAGGTGGTCATGTGCAGGTAAAGTCCCCGCTCGTTGCGCTTTTGACGGCGCGACACATGCGTATACAAAGGGACATAGTGAAACGTAACAGTCGAATATCGGCCGGGCGAAGAGGCCGCCGCCTGGCGTTGGCCACGGCCCTCGTGGTCGTGGCCGAAGCCGGTCTGCTGTCGGTCGCCGGCACCGCGGTCTCCGCGCCGGCCGACCCGGAGACGGGCAGCACCCGGCCCACCAAGGTGTCCAAGAAGGACGTTCTCGAGTCCGACCTGAAGTGGGCCGCCTCGCACGCGAAGGGCTCCAAGGCGTGGGCCGTCGTGGAGGCGAGGAAGACCGGTAAGAAGGTCGTCGTCGACGACGAGACGACGGCCACCACCTACACGGTCGCCAACCCCGACGGCACCCTGACCACCGAGCTGACCTCCGGCCCCGAGCGCGTCTGGCGCGACGGCAGGTGGCGCAAGGCCGACGCGACCCTGAAGGCCGCCGCCGACGGCGCCGTGACCGCCCGCAACCACCCCGGCGGCCTGCGCCTGGCGGGCAAGAGCGGCACGACGCCGCGTTCGCTCCGCGCGGCGGCCGCCGCGCCCGCCCGTGACCTGGTCACCCTGGGCGAGGGCGAGAAGCAGATCACGCTCCAGTGGAAGGGCGGCCTGCCCGCACCGGTCCTGGACGGCACCCGCGCCACGTACGAGGACGCGCTGCCTGACGCCGACGTGATCGTGGAAGCCACTCGCAGCGGCTTCGAGCAGTTCGTCGAGATCAAGAAGCGCCCCGCGGGCGCCTACACCTACACCCTGCCGGTCAAGACCCGGAACCTTGAGGCCAAGGCCAACAAGGACGGCTCCATCAGCTTCACCGACCCGGCCACGGGCACGGAAGAGGCCGTGATGCCCGCGCCGGTGATGTGGGACGCCTCCGTCCACAAGGGCTCGGGGCTGCACACGAACCGGGCCCCCGTCGACGTCGAGGTCGTCAACCGGGGCGGGGGCGACGTCGACCTGGTCATGACTCCGGATGCCGCGTGGCTGGCCGACCCGAAGACCCGGTTCCCGGTCACCGTCGACCCGGCCACCAGCGCGCTGTCGAACCTGGGCGACACCTACGTGCAGCAGGGCGAGACCAAGTCGTTCTGGTCCGACGTCGAGCTCGACCTGGGAAACCCCGGCACGAAGAACGGCGACGGCACACCGCGTACGGCCCGTTCGTACATCAAGTGGAACACCGAGCCGGTCAAGGACGCCCTCATCGAGAAGGCGACCCTGTCCCTGTGGAACTTCCACTCCGGCAACACCGACTGCAAGCCCAAGGGCTGGACGGTCTGGGACACCGACGACCCCTCCGGCTCCGTCACCTGGGCGAACCAGGACACGGTCGGCAAGTGGCGCCAGCAGTTCACGCACGCCAGTGAGACCAAGGGCAACTCCGGCTGCGCGGGGCAGGGTGACGGGTGGATCAACGCCGACGTCACCAAACTCGTACAGACCTGGGCGTCGGCCAAGTCGGGCACGGGCACCAGCGGCCTGCGCGCCTACTCCGACAACGTCCAGGACTGGAAGCGCGTCAACTCCGCCAACGCCACCAAGGACCAGCCCAAGCTGACCGTCACCTACAACTACCGGCCCGCCTCTGCGGACAAGCGGCAGGCCGGTTCCCCGTTCAAGTCGTACGCCGGTGTCTGGGCCGTCAACACCACGACGCCCACCCTGCGCGACACCTTCGACGACGCGAACAACGACAAGGTCAACGCCACCTTCGAGATCTACGACGCGGCGACGAACAAGCCCGTCGACCTCGGCACCGAGTTCGACGTCCTGGTGTCCAAGGACGTCCCCGCCGGCAAGCCGGCCGAGGTGAAGGTGCCGGCGGGCAAGCTCAAGGACGGGCGGACGTACAAGTTCCGTACGTCTGCCTATGACGGCACCCACCACAGCGAGGACTGGTCCGCCTGGACCTCGTTCGTCGTCGACACCACCGCCCCCGGCGAGCCGAAGAGCGTCACGTCCGCCACCTACCCCGAGAACTGGGGCGGCGGAGGCGCCGGTGTCGCGGGCCTGTTCCACGTGGACACCGGGGTGGCGGACGCACGCGACGTGCAGTTCCGCCTCGACCCGTTCGTGGACGACGCCGAGGGTGCCAACTGGACCACCGCCGCCACCGGCGCGTCGAAGGCCCCGGCTCCGCGTGGCGTCGCCGCGCCCCCGGTGGGCAACACGGCTTCGTACAGCGTCACTCCGGCCGCGGACGGCAACCACGTGGTGCAGACCCGCACCGTGGACCGCGCGGACAACGTCGGCCCCATCAAGGACTACGGTTTCACCGCGGGCAACCGCGACTACAACCGCAAGCCGAAGATCGACATCAAGCTGCCGGCCAACGACTCCAGCTCGCAGCAGCCGGAGCCGTCCGATCCCCCGCAGCCCGCGTGGAAGAACTGGAAGAACGGCGGCGGCCCCACGGCCCGTACCTTCCGCACCGGCGCGCACTCCGAGGTCACCGTCACTCCGAAGGACCGGGCTTCCAAGGAGTTCACCCGGAAGGCCGCGAAGCAGCGCGCCACGCGCGCTGCTTCGTACCCGGACCCGGTCGTCAAGGACGCCTGGTGCCAGCCCAGCCTCTTCGGCGCGGCGCAGAAATCCCTGATGACCCGCACCGAGGCATGCGTCTTCCTGGACCTCCAGTTCGTCGCGGAGAGCAAGCTGCAGGACGGTGTCGTGCCGGTGAAGTACCGGGCCAACTTCGAAGTGCACTTCCAGGTCAAGACCGACTCCCGCGGCGACGCCATCAAGACGTGGGTGCAGATCAACCCGGTCTTCAACAACTTCCCGGGCAATGAGCGTGCGGTCGTGATGGGCGCCGGCAACCCGGGCGCCTGGTTCGACTCGATGTGTGTGAGCGACGGCTGCAACACGGGCGGCGACAGCGCGCGGCAGAAGTTCGACTTCTTCGGCGACCTCACCTGGAAGGGAGGCATGAACGGCAACACCCCGGTCGACACCCACATGGCCACCGGTACGGCCGACCACAAGTGGAACGGCAACGTCAACAACGCCTCCGGCACCACGGACAACGACCTGTCGAAGACCATGGCGGTGTTCTTCTCCGGCCGGCCCGCCACCGAGGTCGAGCCCCCGCCCGGCCTCAACGGCAAGAAGGGCGAGTGGAGGGACGACTACGGGCAGTGGGAGTCTCCGAAGCTGCTCGTGACCTGCGACAAGGTCGGCTCCTACGGTCCCGCGGGCTGTGTGCTGCCGCAGTACGCTCCGACGTACCAGTTCAACACCGCCGCCTACCCCGAGGCGGCCGCGCACGCCTGGCTCATCCAGAACAAGTCGAAGGTCAAGGGCCTGGGGCAGAGCTGGGACAAGCCGCTCCAGTACCTGCCGCCGAAGGCGCGGAACAAGCAGGGCTACGACCCGCAGAAGAGCCGCGACGCGATGTGCACCCGCTACCAGGGCTCGAAGTCGGCGGGCACCGGGTGGGTTCCGCGCAAGACGTTCCTGCCCCACCCGAAGACGGTTCTGCACCACGTCGGGCCGCATTTCGACGAGGTCAACTGCGACGAGTTCCCGTTCGCCTCGACCTACCAGTCCGCCGGCATGAAGAAGGCCGACGGCGGTCAGAACGAGGCACCGGGCGCCGGCGCGTCCTGCATGCAGACGGTGTCCGCCACCGCGGACGACGGCAGCGTCCACTTCATGGACGACACCCGCTACGACGCTCCGTCGTTCACGGAGAACTGCGGCCGGTCCTCGATGTCCGGTGACGTCAACCAGGGTTCCATGAGGCCGTTCGGCGAGTTCGCGAAACAGATGCGGCTCTTGGACGAAGAGGCGTACTTCCTCGATCCGGGCAACGCCTGGTTCAAGGAGTGTGACACCACGAAGGCCGAGCTGGTCTGCACCATGAAGAAGCCGTGACCCCGGCCTCCTCACGGTCGTAGGAAAGTGGTCCCGCTCCGGTCCGCCGGAGCGGGACCACCGCTGTTCAGTGCACGGGCCGCCAGTCGTCGAAGGTCTCGTCCAGGCTCGGCGCCTGCGGGTCCTGCCAGACGAGGCAGCCGTACACGATGCCCGGCACCTGCGAGCCCATCAGGTCGGCCGGGCCCTCCGCGAGCGTTCGGTTGACCGCTTCCAGGTAGGCGGCGATCGACGGGTACAGCGGCTCTCCCTGGATAAGGCCCTCGTAGCTGCTCCACTCACCGAGCCCCACGGCCGACAGGTACAGGCCCGTGTCGGTGGCTTCGCGGTGGTTGCCGAAAGGGGCCACCCACTGCGCGCCTGCCCAGTAGTCCTTGCCCTGGTGGTCGAACCCGGCGAGCCGCGGCCGGATCGACTGGGCCGGGGTGAGCAGCAGCCCGTGCGGCAGAAACCGCCCCGTGGCCACCTCGCCCTCTTCGTCGTACTCGTCGATGTCCACGTGCCGCACCCCTCCGGCCACGGCCCACAGGGCCACCAGCTCGGGCGGGAAGCCGTAGCCGCAGTGTTCCCGAAGACGGCCTTCCGCTTCCGCGACCTCGGCCACGGCGGCAGGGGGCAGAATCGACGCGTGCGAGGTGGGGGCGTGCACGCGCAGCCATGCCGCCAACTCCTGCCAGGCGGCGGTCGTACGTTCCGTGTGTTCCATGCTCATGCCGCAGACTCTATGCAGGCACGGAACGGGCCCCGGACCACAGGTGCAGTGGTTCGCGTACCGGCCCTGCCGACCACTCCGGCCAGGCGTGTACGACAGCGGACAGGCCCAGGGCGCTCCGGCCGGGGTCCGGGGCGCGGTCAGTCTCCGGCGGGCCGGGGCGCTGCGTCGCCTTCGTGGCCCCGCACCGCCGCGGCCGCGCTGTGCAGTGCGGCGAGGACGGTCCGGACGGCCTTGCGCGCGGTGCGTTCCGGCCGGTGGAGCACGTCGATACGGCGCAGGGCGTGGACCCCGGTCAGCGGTCTCAGGACGACGTCGGGGTGGGCGCGGGCGGTCCAGCGAGGCAGCAGCGCGAGGCCGCCACCGGCGGCCACGGCCTCGGCGACCACCGCGAACTCGTTGATGCGGTGGACGATGTCGAGCCGGCGGTTGGCGACACTGGCGATGGCCTCGATGGTCGCCATCAGCGGGAAGCCGTCGTGAACGGTGATCCAGGGCTGGTCCGCCACGTCCCCTGGCGTCACCTCGGGCCGGGCGGCCAGCGGGTGGCCGGCCGGCAGAGCGACGTCGAGGGGCTCGCGCAGCAGGGTCGTGGAGGCCACCGTGCGCGGCCAGGGCGCGCCGTGGTCGAGGCGGTGCGCGAGTACGAGGTCGTGGTCGCGGGTGAGCGCGGGGAAGCGGTCCTGGGGGACGTCCTCGTCGGCGAGCGCCAGGCGGGGGCCGTCCGGGCCGTCGAGGCCGCGCAGCAGCAGCGGGAAGAAGGCGGAGGCCGCGCTGTGGAACGCCGCCACCGACACCACGCCGTCCGGGCGCCCCGCGAAGTCGGTGAGGGTGTGCCGCGCCCGGGCCAGGGCGGACTCCACCTCGATGGCGGCTTCGGCGAGGGCCTGCCCGGCGTCGGTCAGCACCACCCGGCGCCCGGCGCGCTCGGTGAGCGGAACCGGCAGGGAGCGCTGGAGCAGTCGCAACTGCTGCGAGATCGCGGAGGGCGTGACGTGCAGGGCCTCGGCCACGGCACTGACGCTGCCCAACTCCCCCAGCTCGCGCAGGATCCGCAGTTGCCGCTCATCCATGCCGACAGTGTAGGGCGGCTACATCTTTGGTTAAGAGGATGGTTCTGGTCTTCAACGTGCTGGTGGTGCAGCGTGGGCGCATGCCCGTTGCCCGCCGTACCGATGCGGTGCTCCTCCTGGCCGCCCTCGTCCGGGGTGCCGGCTGCCTCGCGGCCGAGACGGCCACGCTCGCCCTCCCTCGGCATGGCGGGCAGGGGGGCACGGGAGCCGAGGAGCCCGTGCGCTCCGGCTCGCGCGGCGGTTCGGGCAGCCCACGCAACCCGCGAAAGAGGACGCAACGTGCCTGTCAACGACACCTATCAGCGCCTGATCGACCTGTTCGACACCACCGGGACGCCCTACCGGCTCATCGACCACGAACCGGACGGCACCACGGACTCGGTCAGCGTCCTGCGCGGGCACCCCGTGTCCCAGGCGGCGAAGTGCATCGTCCTGCGCGTCAAGACCGACCGGCGGACCACCCGCCACGTGCTCGCCGTCGTGCCCGGGGACCGCCGCGTCGACCTGGACGCCGTCCGCGCGCTGTTCCACGCGCGGTACGTCGGGTTCAGCGACGCGGCCACCGCCGAGCGGCTGGCCCGTGCCGTGCCCGGCACCGTGCTCCCGTTCACCTTCGACCCGGCCCTCGAACTCGTCGCCGACCCCGACGTCGTCACCCAGCCGCAGCTCTACTTCAACGCCGCCCGTCTCGACCGCTCAGCAGCCGTCTCCGGTGCCGACTACGCCCGGCTCGCTCAGCCGCGCGTCGAGCGCATCGCCGCCCCGCGCACGTCCGACGCCCCGGAAGCCGCACCCGCGTGAGAACAACCCCGACGCCGCGCCGAAGCCTCGTCGGGCGGCGTGGGGTTGTGCGCAGGTGGGTGTCCTCGCGGGTCCCGACGGCCA
Source organism: Streptomyces sp. CC224B (assembly GCF_030010595.1). NCBI lineage: Bacteria > Bacillati > Actinomycetota > Actinomycetes > Kitasatosporales > Streptomycetaceae > Streptomyces > Streptomyces sp. CC224B. Next base: position 39,560 of record NZ_JASCXL010000034.1, read on the forward strand.
CGAAGAGAGGAGTGGCCGCGGCATCGAGAAGCCTCGCGGAGTCAGTCGGTTCAGCGCAGGGTGCGGACGAAGACGTCTCCGATCAGGTTCGTGTCCTCGGGCACCAGGCCGGGGTAGTAGGAGTCGAAGACCGCCGTCGACCCGTCCGCGCTCAGTGACGCCTCCCCGACGGTGACGGGCTTGCCGTCCTGTCCCGGTGAGAGCAGTTCCTCGTGATCGGTGCGGGGGTCGCGCAGGATCAGCCCCAGTGTCCTGCGGTCAGCGTCGGCCGTGTTCAGCAGCACCTTCGAGCCGTCCGCCGACAGGCCCGACAGCAAGGTGAGATCGGTCGGGGTGTGGCCGTCGTACCGTTTCAGTGTCCCGGTGCGCAGGTCGCGTACGAACGCGTTCCAGGAGGTCCCGGAGTCCCCGTTGGGGTCGGTGCCCGGAACCAGGTTCGTGGCCACCGAGCTGAAGCCGACCTTGGAGCCGTCGGTGCTCAGCACCGGGGAGAGCGCCGACCTGTCGGCGGGCGCGCCGTCGTGGGTGACGTCGGCCTGCACGGTCCTCCCCGTCACCCGGTCGTACACCAGGATGTCCGCCTTGTCGTCGTCCGAGGGCCCCGAGTAGCCGACCCGGTAGGCCACCTTGCGGCCGTCGGCGCTCATGGAGACGTCCGCGCAGTCGCGGGTCGTGGAGGGTCCGGCCCGCCACAGCCGCTGGGTCCGGCGGTCCAGGAGCATGACCCGGCAGCGGGACACCCCGTCCTCGTCGGCCGCGGTCCGGGCCACGAAGGCGACGTAGCGTCCGTCGGCGCTGAGCGGGGCCGCGCCGTGGTACGCGCGGTAGCCGCCCTCCAGCGCGGGCGCCACGGGCTCGACGCGCCCGGTGCGCAGGTCCATCACGTGGACGGAGTACTGCTGGGTCGTGGCCGCGTACGACGTGAACGTCAGGTGGTGCCCCGAAGCGGAGACCCGGGGCGCCATCGTCGACTCACCCGGCACCACCACGCGCTGCAGGGGCGCACCGGGAGCCGTCCGGTAGAAGACGTTGCTGGGCACGTCCGTTCCCGGCACCAGGTTGGTCGCCGACGACATGAACGCCACGACGCGTCCGTCCGCGCTGACCGTGGGATCCTCCGAGTGGCGGTTGCCGCCGGCGCCGTCCGGCGCCACGCTGACCCGTTCGGTGCGCGCGCCCCGGTCGTCGCTCACCGCCCCCGCCGGCCAGCTGAGACAGGTGAGGGCCGCCGCCAAGGCGGCAGTCGTGGACATGCGCAACGAACGTCTCATCAGGTGTTTCCCCCTTCAACCGGAGACGGCCACAGCCGCCCCTCGTACCCCGTGATGCCCCGTGACGCCCCGGCACGGTCGTGCGGAGGGCTCACGCGATGAAAGCGCGGAGCGCGTCCCGGGTCAATGCGTGCGCGGGCAGGGTGTCCTTCTCGCAGGCCACCGGGAAGGCGCCGGCGTCCCTGGCCGGGTGTCGAGTGACCAGCGCGTGACCGATGCGACAGGGCGGAGCGGAAGCATCAGTGGTGCAGGAGGCGGGCTACCGCCCCTCCCCCACATCCGCGAAGGAGCCGTCAACCATGAACCAGAACAAGAACAAGACCCCGGCACACCGCTCCGCCCGTCTCGCCGTCAAACTGGCGACCGTGGTGGCCGCCGCGACGCTTCCGGCCGCCGCCCTCGCCCCCGGCGCGGCGGCGGCTCCCGAGGCACGCGCGGCCGCCAAGATCCTCACGTGCAGCACGGACACGGACGGCTGGACGGGGCACGCGCACTGCAAGAACAACACCAACGTGGTGCGGGCCTTCCGTGCCGTGGTGGTCTGCGGCGCGTGGCCGGACGCCTTCGGCGCCTGGCGCACCCTGAAGCCGGGCGAGTCCAACGTGTCGAGCGCGCGCTGCTTCGGCGGCACCGGCGTAGGCAGCGTGGACTGGCTGGAGGGCTGATCCCTCCAGCCCGAACCCCGCGCTGTACACGAGGGCATGTGGTTCAGATGGCTGCTTCCAGCGCCTGCCGGAAGGACTCCGCGGTCGTGGTCGCGATGCGCGGGCTGTCGATCAGCGCCTCGTCGATCACGTCGGCGAGGCGGCGCGGGATCGCCGGGTCGCGGTCTCTTATCGGCACAGCCGCGTCCCGGAGCAGCACCATGACGGGGTCCACATGCGGCGGGAAGGTACGCGGCGTGGTCCCGGTCAGCATGCGGTACAGGGTCGCCGCCGTGGCCCAGACGTCGACCTCCGGCTTGGCGTACTTGTAGTCCACGACCTGCGTGCGGGGCATGTAGGCCACCGTGCCCGCCACGGTGCCGGTGCGGGTGAGCCCCGAAAGACCGGCCTGGTCGAACGCCTTGGCCAGGCCGAAGTCTCCGATCTTGACCGCCGCGGGCGCACCGGACGCGCCGAGTGCCGTGAAGAGGATGTTCGACGGCTTGATGTCCCGGTGCACCAGGCCATGGCGGGTGTGGGCGTGGTCGAGGCCGTCGAGCACCTGGGCCGCGATCGCGACGGCTTCTGCCGGTGGCAGCGTGCCGCCCCGCGCGGTGAGCAGTTCCGACAGGGTGCCGTACGCGCAGAACTCGCAGGCCAGGTAGAACGTGGCGCCCTGCGCGCCACTGTCGTGGTAGCCCACGATGCGGGGATGCCGCAGGCCGCGGAGGGTCTCGATCTCCCGCAGGAAGGCGTTCCTGGCACGGTGACCGACCGCCACCTCGGCCAGCAGGACCTTCAGCGCCACGAGCTCGCCGGTGTCCAGGTGCCGGGCGAGATGGACAACGCCCTGCCCGCCCCTGCCGAGCTCGCGCACCACCTCGTAGCGGCTCATGCTCGCCGCCTGGGACAGCAGGCCCCGCACGAGGGCCCGGGGGTCCTTCCGGCAGGCGCCGCAGATGATGTCGCCCGGTCGCCCGCGGTCGGCGTTCTCCGGTGCGTCGCGCCCGCAGTGGGCGCAGTACACCCGGGTCGGCTTCAGCGTGGTGGCGCCGGTGACGGTCTCCACCCGCAGCAGCGTCCGGCCGAGGCGCACCTCGTCGCCGTGGGTGAGGTCACGTTCCGGGAACGCCGTGCGCGCTGCCTGCTGCGGCGTCTGGTCCGGCCGGCGTCTGCCGATCTCCTCGCCGTTGACGAAGGTGCCGTTCAGGCTCCCGAAGTCCCGCACGCGTACGTCGGGCGGGTTGATGTCGAAGAGGCAATGGTGCCGTGAGACACGCCGGTCGTCGTCCGGCAGCCTCGGCCAGCAGTCGGAGGCTCTGCCGAGCACACAGGTCGTGCGTTCGGTGAAGGAGAACGTCCGTCCCACGGACGGGCCTTCCCGCACGGACAGGATGACGGCCGCCCGGTCCGTCCCGGCCGCCCAGTCCTCGCTCATGCCGTATCGCCTTCAGGCTCCAAGCCCTTGGGGGATTCTCCATCGCTGAGCGGTTCTTGAGGGGGCGTCCCTTCCGGAAACCGGTACTCCCAGTCCAGTTCCCAGACGCAGGTGACGCCCCAGTGGTCGGTCGAGACCACGAGGTGGCCGTTGTCGCCGATCCCCAGCCACATGATCTCTCCCTCGTGGTTTTCCAGGCTGCGCAGGCAGGCGCCGGTGCCAAGGTCCCACACCCGTACCGGACCGTCCCCTCCGCCGGTGACGGCGAAGTGGCCGTCACCGCTGACCAGGACCTCATGGACCGGAGGGCGCACGGCTTTCCTGACGGCATGCCGGCACCGGCCCGAGACAAGGTCCCAGATGCGCAGCGTCCCGAGGTTGTCGACGGAAGCGGCTCTCGCGCCGTCCACGGAAGCGCTCACTTTCACCGAGGCGACCACGGCAGCGGGGTGGCGTTCGTGGCCCGCGAGCACATGGCGGCGCGTCCCCGCCGGTGCGTCCCACACCTCCACCCTGCCGTCCCCATGGGTCGACAGCAGCAGGTTTCCGATGATGCTCCAGGAGATCAGTGAGTCGTCCCGGCTTGTCAGCTCCTGGAGGCATCTCCCGGATCGCACGTCCCAGATCCGCCGCACTCCCGGCTGCGCCCAGGAAAAGGCGATGCGCCCGTCGGTGCTCATGGCCACGTCGATAACCGTATCGGTGTGGCCGACGAGAGCCTGCGCCGGCACGCGCCGGTCACGAGGTCCCACACGCGGACGACCGCGCCGTCCGAGGTGAGCCCGGTCCGGCCGTCGGCGCTCACCGCCGACGCGTGAAACCGCTCGGCCTCGCTGCGCAGCACGTGCAGGCACCGTCCCCGCTCCACGTCCCAGACCCGCGCGGTGCCGTCCCGGTTGCCCGTCGACAGTGCGATCCGGTCGTCCTCGCTGAGCACGAGAGCGCCGACATATCCGCTGTGGCCCTGGAGGAGGTGGCGCAGACTGCCCTTCTTCAGGTCCCACACCTGGACGTCATGGCAGTCCTTGCTGCGGTTGAGCAGGATCGGGGTCTGGTGGCCCACCAGGCGTGGCTCCTGACCCGCGATGGGCGGGGTGGCATCGAGCCATGCCCCGGTGAGAGTGGTGCGCTGTCCGGTTCGCGCCACCTCGTGCCAGCGGTCCAGCAGCGGACGGTGCCGCTGGTATCCGGGCACGGCCCGCGCCCGGCGGATCTCCTGGGCCGCGGCGTCGAAGCGGCCCTGGGCGATCAGCGTGGTCGTCCGGTCCAGGGCGGCGCGCACGACGCCGCTCTCCTGGAGCCGGTGGGTGACCGGGCGCGGGCGCGGGTAGCTCCAGGCGGCGGCCGGCCCCGCCCCGGCCCATTCCCGCACGGTGACGGTGCCGTTCCGGTCACCTGTCAGGACGGTGCGGCCATCATCACCGAAAGCCATCGAGAGGGGGTCGCCCTGCTCCCTCCAGGTCTGCAGGCACCGCCCGGTGGCGGTTTCCCAGAGTTCGATGGTGTGGAACTGGGCGAAGAGCGCGTGCCGGCCGTCGGCGCTCACCGCCAGGATGTCCGCGGGTGCGCCGGGGCGGGTGATGGCGCGGCTGGTGCCCGCCGCGAGGTCCCAGACGCGCACCGTGCCCTCGGCCTGGCCGGTCCACGCCTCCTTGGTGACGAGGGTCCGGCCGTCGGAGCTGAGTGCGGCACGGGAGGAGTCTCCCTCCACGGTGCCCAGCAGCCGGCCGGTACGCGGCTCCCACACCCGTGACGGGCGTCCTCGGTGGTCGAGTACGACCGCGACACGCCCGTCCGCGCTGAGGACCGCCCTGCGGATCCCGGCGTCCTCCGGCCCCTCGACCAGCGCCCGCAGGTACCGGCCGGTCCCGGCGTCCCAGACGCGGATGATCCCGGTGTCGTGTTCCGTCAGTACGAGCCGTCCGTCCGCGCCCATCGCGACGCCACGGGCCTCGTCGAGGCCGTCTTCGGCGTGGACGAGGGTGTGGCGGAGCCGGCCGGTGCGCAGCTCCCAGATCTGCGCCGGGCTGCTGTAGTCGCCGGTGACGGCTCGGCGGCCTGCTGCGTCGATACCCAGGAACAGGATGCCGTACTGGGCGTCCGTCACCTTCACGGTCCGCACGCTGCGGCCGTCGGCGAGGGCCCAGACGCGGATCGTGCCGTCCGAGGATGCGGACACGCCGGTCCGGCCGTCCTGGCTCAGGGCCACCGCGTTGACCTCGCTGGTGTGTCCGGTCAGGGCCCGGGGCGGGGCGACGCGAGGGAGGCGGTCGGCCTGGTCGAGCGCCGCGGCGATGTCCGCCCCGGCGGGGCCGCGGCCGGTGGCGGCCCGCAGCGCCTGCCGGGCGGCTTCGGCGTCGCCGCGCTCCAGATGCACCAGGCCCAGCAGATACTCGCCCGTGCCGTCCTCGGAGTGCGCCGCGCGGACCCGCTCGAGTTCGGCGACCAGCTGGGCATCGGTGATCCGTGCGGCACGCCACAGGTGCAGGCCTCGGTTGAACACCGTATGGGGGTGGTGGGGATCGGCTTCGGCGGCCCGCCGCCACAGCTCCTCCGCTTCCTCGGTCCGTCCGAGGTCCAGCATCGACAGGGCCTGGTTGCACAGTTCGTCGGCGAGGCGCCCCGCCGTCCGGGGCTCGGGGCGCGGGTACGGCTCCCCGCACGCCTCGCCGTAGACGGCTGCCGTCTCCGCGGCCAGCTCGCCCATGTCCCGGGGTCTGTCGGCCGGATCCCAGGCGAAGCAGCGTCGCAGCAGTGCGACAAGACCGTCCGGCAGGGCGCCCCGCCGGTCGGCGACGTAGGCGGCGAACACCTCCGCGGCGGTCTGCCCGTACCGGCACGGTGGGCGCCCCATGAACATCTCCAGCACGGTCAGCGCCCATGACCAGGTGTCGGTCGCCCGCGTGAGCCGGGTTCTCGGCCGCCCGGAGTCCGCCGTCCATACGGCCGCTTCCGCCTGCTCCGGCGAGCAGTACGCCGGGGTCATCCCGCCGAACCCGGCCAGCACGCTCGCGCCCGGCGGGACTGCCGTGCTCTCCCCGGCCACGGCACGGGCCCTGGCCAGTCCGAAGTCCGTCACTTTCGCCGTGCCCTCGCGATCGAGGAGCACGTTGGCGGGCTTGACGTCCTGGTGCACGAGGCCGTGCCGGTGGGCGTGTTGCAGCCCCCACGCGGACTGGACGGCGATATCGAGGATCCGGCGCAGCCGTTCCCGGCGACTACCCGCGTAGAGGTGCCCTTCCCTGATGGCCTGAGCGAGGCTGCCCCCGTCCAGCCATTCGGCGAACACCCTGGGCACGCCCCCCAGCCTGCGCACGTACACACAGTTCGCCGTATGCGGGTGCTCCCCCAACCCGACCCACGTGGCGGCCTCGGCCTCGAAATCACGTAACCCCCTCTCGGTGGCCACCAGTTCGGGCCGGGGCACCTTCACCGCGAGTTCCACGTTCCACCCGCGGTGCAGCACCCGGTAGACAAGTCCCATGCCCCCGCTGCGGATCACATCCCGGACCTCGTACAGACCGAGGATCACCTCACCCGGCCGCCACACAGCCGGTACCTGCCCCTCCACCACCTGCCGCTCCCCTCCCGGCCGACCACACAAACACCGGACGGCTCCGCCGACCACATCCCAATGAACGTCTTCCCGGCTCGGATGTCCATCGAGCTGGTGCGGTGGTCCGGTGCACCGGCTTCACAGCCGAGCGCCGCCCGGTCCCACCGCTCCCCCGGCGCCCGCGGCGCCGCACGCGTCCGTGCCCGTGGTGTGGGGAGGCGGGCGTCCACCAGGGCATCAGGGTGTGGGGCGGCCGTGGCGCGTGTCCATGCAGTGGGGTGGTCAGGTTGGAGGGCGCGTCCGGGCGGGTGCGTTGAGCAGGGTCATGCCTGCGGTGGTGGGTGCGTGCAGCATGGCGTTGCGGCGTCGGGTCGACGTGGTCAGTCCGGCTTGGCGCAATACGGTGGCGTGCTCGCTGGCGCTGGCCGGCGCGATGTTCAGGCGAGCGGCGAGTTCGCGGGTGGTGGTGCCGGGGCGTTCGGCGATCGCGTACAGGACCGCGGCGCGGGTGCGGCCGAGGAGGCCTTCGAGGGCCTTGGGGGCGGCCGGACGGCTTTGCCAGGTCACCGCGGCGGCCGGGGCGCTGCGCGTCTCGCCGCACGACGCGGGATACGTGACCACGGGCTGCGGTTCGGCGTAGGGGTCGACGACCGGGGCCTCGGCTCCGAACATGGTCGGCACCAGCAGCAGGCCACGACCCTCCATACGCAGCTCGCCGCTGTGTCCGCCTGCCACGGTGAGGGACAGCACTGGAGGGTTCCATGTGATGTGGCGTGGGCAGAGGCCGGTCAGCAGTCGTTCGATCCCGCCCTCGGCGAAGGCGCGCGTCCGCAGTGCCCGGTCAGCCGTGAGGAGTTCGTGCACGTGCGGCCAGTACGGCGCCAGCACATACTCGTACATCTCGCTGACCGTCCGGTAGAGGAGCCGGAGCAGCTCGGGGTCCTGGCTGACTCGCGACGCCCACGCCGGCAGCCGCCTGCCGCGGCGCTCGGCGACGGCGGCCAGCTCCTGCGCCAGGAGGCGGCTGGATGGTGCGTGCTTGCGCTCCAGCAGTTCCTGCGGTTCACCCGGCACGGCAGGCAGCAGGCACGTGGGCGACCGGCTCATGACCGAGACCAGGTCCAGCACCATCTGTGCTCGCGGCGGCAGCCGGGCGAGGACCTCCCGCCGCCAGGCCCCGAAACGTACGGGCTGGCTGTCGCGGCGCAGCAGGCGCAGGGCCAGGTCGAGTTCCAGGAGCGCGGCGGGCGCACTCGCCACGCGCGTACGCGCCACATCCTCGGCCGTGAGGTGAATGTGGAAGGTCACCGTTGTCCGCTCCTCGTCGCCGCGGGGGTCGTCGCGGTCTGCTGGGGCCAGTGAGTCCGTGGCCGGGTCATGGGCCGGGTGTGGGGTGTGGTGCGTGGAGGAGGGAGAGGCCGAGGGCGGTCGGGCTGTGCAGCGCGGTGTTGCGATGGCGCGTGGTGCGCACCAGTCCGGCTTCGCGGAGAGCTGTGGCGTGTTCGCTGGCGCTGGGGCTCGCGGCACGGATCAGTGTGGCGAGTTCTTTGGTGGAGCAGCCCGGATGCTCGGCGATGGCTTCGAGCGCCGCCGCCCGGGTGCGGCCGACGAGTGCCGCCAGAGCGGGCCGGTCCGTGGACGGGCCCGGCGCGGAAGGCGGTAGCAGAGGGGTGGCGGAGCTGCCGCCGAGGGGGTACCTCAGTACGGGTTGCGGCTGTGCGTCGATGTCGATGCTGGGCGCTTCCAGGGCGAAGGCCGACGGGGCCAGCAGCAGGCCGCGCCCCTCCAGGTGCAGGTCGCCGTCGAACCCTGACAGCATCGCGAGCTCCAGCACGGGCGGGTTCCAGCGGATGCGCCGCGGGTGCAGCATGGAGAGCAGGTGCTCCATGCCGCCGTCGGCCACCTGGCGCGTACGTGCCCCGCGGTCGGCCGCGGTCGCACTCGTGATCTGTTGCCAGTGCGGAGACAGCAGCACGGCGAAGAGGTGGTCCAGGCTGTCGCACAGCTGGCGCAGCAGGTCGCGGTCGTCGGCCAACGCGTGCGCCCACGGCGGAAGTGGCTGCCATGTGGCGACGTGAGCCAGATCCCGCCGTATCCGGGACCGAGGCGTGGCGCGGACGTTCTCCAGCGCTTCCTGCGGCCCTTCGAGGCCGGCGGGTGACAGGAAGGTGGGGGCCCAGCCGCGGGGCGGGACCAGGTCCAGGACCATGCGGGCGTCGGGGCGCAGCCCGCGTGCGGCACTTCGGCGCCAGGCGCCGAAACGGACGGAGTGGGTGGAGGTCTGCAACGTCCGTACCGCGGCGGCGAGTTCCATCAAGGCCGGCGGCGCCTGAGCCAACCGGGTGCGCGCCAGGTCCTCCAACGTGAAGTGGATGCGGTAGTCCACGATCTCCCCGTCGGCAACGACAGCACGGTTGTTGCCGATTCTCCGGGTATGCCGTTGTTCGGTCCAGACCGAATCACGTCGCGGATCGCACCACGCGAAACGGAGACTGGACGCGGAGCCGGTCGGTACGCCTGCCTCGTCCCGACGGGTTCCGGTGCGGCCACTGTCGAGGGGGGGGCGTGGGCCCATGTCCGTTGCGGGGGTGCGGGCATGGGCCCACGCGGGTGCCTACGGAATCGCGTCGAGTCTCCACCAGGGAGAAGCGGGAGGAGCAGGAGAAGCAGCGGAGGCGGGGCACCGGACCAGGACCGGCAACGCCCCCTGGGTCACGCGAAAAACGCGGCAAGCACGCACAACACGCCTCAGCAGCTACGCACGTACCAGACGGGCGTCCAGTCGTAGCTGGAGCTGGCGGAGTAGGCGCCGGGCGTGGTGTGGATGACGTTCTTGTTCTGGTCCAGGAACTGGGCGCGTGTCCCCGCACTCTGGTTGTTGATCCAGGAGCCGTGTCCCTCCCAATTCGACAGGGCGTAGGTGTCGCACCGGTAGAGGTTGTACTGGGAGCCGGTGAAGTCGGTTCCGGTGAACAGACACAGGTTCCCGGTGGGGCAGTCGGCGGCGGCTGCCGGGGTGGCCAGGCCCAGCAGCGCCGCAGCGACGAGTGCCAGGGCCGCGAGCAACGCCGCGATCGGCCTCCGCAGGGCCCTGCCGGGCCCTGCCGGGCCCTCTGCCGGATGGTCCAGGCCGGTGCCCTGCTGTACTGGCGGTGGAGGTCGAGCCGGTGACGGTGCGTCGCACAATGTCCTCCCACATCGAAGGGAACGGCCGGCTGCCCGCGTCAACCTGACGCGGGGCCCAAGGACAGGACAGCAAGGACCCCGAAGCCATGCCCCCGGCATCCATCCGATTCACCCGTTAGGGGACTGCCCTCCGCCCCAGGCAGCGCACGACGCACCTGTGACGGAGCGAGGCCCCTCACCTCGGCGCGATGCTCACCTGCACCTTTGCCTGCCAGTCGCCGCAGAGCGATGAGGGTTGCCTCGCGGCGGACGGTCACGCCCCGGTCAGGCTGACGGCCCCGGAGGTCCGACACCAGGAGCACTAGTCGGTTTCGAGGACGGTGAGCAGCTCGGCGAGGGCGGGGAGGGCGCGTTCGATCGCTTCGCGGCTGCTCGGGGTGAGATCGGCCAGGGCGCGGTGCAGGGCGGCCGTGCTGGTGCGGTCGTAGGCGTGGAGCATCTCCAGTGCGGTGGCCGACGCGGTGAGGCGGACGGTGCGCAGGTCGGTCGTGGAGGGTTCCCGCTCGACCAGACCGGCGGCGGTCATGGTGCGCAGGAGGTTGCTGACCGTGGAGGGGGCCAGACGCAGTCGGTCGGCTGCCTGGCGAGGTGACAGCGGTCCGGCTTCGGCGAGTGCCCGGAGTAGTTCGATCTGGGCCTCGGGAAGGTCGGGGAGGCCGACGGTGCGCCGTGTACGCAGTATCGCCCGGCGCAGCGGGCCGATGAGGCGGCCGAACTCGGTGGCAGTGTCCATGGGCTGATTCTCCCGTACAGATGATTTTGTCGCAAAATAGTTTTGTGCCAAACTGAAGTGGTCGGACGCGCCAACGCCGACAAGCACCGCCAAGGAGGTCACTCATGACGAACGACGCCGCCACCGCCGGCAACGGAGCCTTCCAGACCACCGTCGAGCGGCCCGTCCCACCACAGGACCTGTCCGGGATCGTCGGCCACCGCTTCGTCTACACCTACGCCAACGGCTGGCAGTACGAGATGTACGTGAAGAACGACCACACGATCGACTACCGGATCCACTCCGGAATGGTCGGCGGCCGCTGGGTCAAGGACCAGCGGGTCGACCTCGTCCAGTTGGACGACGACCACTTCAAGGTGTCCTGGAACGAGCCCACCGGCACCTCCGTCGCGGTCAACGTCATGCCTCGCAAGCGGCGCCTGCACGGCGTGATCTTCTTCCCGCACTGGGTCGAGGAGCACGGTGAACGCACCGTCTGCTTCCAGAACGACCACCTGGACACCATGCGCCGCTACCGCGACCAGGGGCCTACGTACCCGATCTACGTCGTCCCCGAGTTCGCGAGGATCACCCTCTTCGAGTACGTGGGCGCCGACGACGATTCCGTCATCTCCGTCGCTCCCGACGAGCTCCCGGCCGGCTGGTCCGACCGCAGCAACTGATCGCCGGCGGGCAGATGACGCGGCCCCGCATCCCACCGGAGCCGGCGTACCGCGAGGAAGAACCTAGGCCAGCAGCCTGTTCCTGACCGCGGTCAGGACGTCCGTGCGGCTGCGCGGGCCGTTGTCGGCCGCGATGAGGTGGTCACCGATGCGCAGCGAGAAGGTGATCAGGCAGCGGGCCTCGACATCGCCCTCGTCGGAGCAGAAAGCACTGTAGAGCTCGCGCAGGTAGTCCATGCGCCGGTTGTCGGCCCGGCGGAGGCGGCGCGCGACGCCTTCATCGCGCCGCGCCCAGTCACGGACCGCGAGTTCGACCCCGGCGCTGGTCACGGGCGTGTTGCTCGACCCTACGAAGTCGAAGAGCCGCCCGAGCCGCTCGCGGGCGTCGCCCCCCTCGTGTTCGATCCGCTCGATGACGTCCTCGGTGACCCCGTGCTCCCAGGTGTCGAGCATCTCCTCCAGCAGGGCGGCGCGGTTGCGGAAGTAGCCGTAGAAGCCGCCCTTGCTGACGCCGAGCGCCTGGGCCAGGACCTCGACCCGGACCGCCTCAGGTCCGCCTGCGGCGAGCGCCCGCAGCCCCTCCTCGATCCACTTGCTCCGAGGCGTCCGGATCACGCCCATGCCGTGTCTCTCCTCACATGCCCTCACCCCCGTATACGGTGCCGTATACGGGGGTCTATGCTTGCTCTATACGCCACCGTATAGGCAGGAGTCCGTCATGAGCGATCTGCGTCTCCCCCCGGCCGACCACACGTCCCGCCCCTGGCGGATCCATGAGATCGCCGGCGACTTCCGGCTTGAGGACGTGTGGGCGCTGCCGACGCCAGGCGGCCCGGACGACCTGCACCACTTGGTCCAGCAGATGGCGGACGGCCAGGGCGGCCCCGACGGGGGCAGCCCCGTGGGACGCTTCCTCTTCGCGGTGCGCTGGAAGCTCGGCGCGCTGCTCGGCTGGGACAAGCCGGACTCGGGTGTCGGCGGCCGGGTGGCGACGCTGCGGGACCGGCTGCCCGACGATCTGCGCGACGGGCCGCGGGGGCCCGACCTCACGTCGGCGCCCTTCACCTCGGTCTTCCAGACGCACGACGAGTGGGCTGCCGAGTGCGCCAACAAGACCATGCACGGGGTGATGCACATAGGCTGGGTCCCCGACGGCAACGGCGGCTACCGCGGCCAGATGGCCGTACTGGTGAAGCCCAACGGCCGCCTGGGCTCCCTGTACATGCTCGGCATCAAACCCTTCCGCTACCTGGGTGTGTACCCGGCCCTGATGCGGTCGATCGGCCGGGAGTGGCAGGCGAACGCGGCGCGCCGCGTGCCGCGCTGACCCGAGCGTGGCCGCCGACGACGTACGCCGACGGGCAGACCTGCCGCCCCGGACCGGCCGACGACACGTCCTGGCCGACCGGCGGTCGCCTCCGGGAGAGCGAACAGCGCCGGACGCCCCCTGACCCGCCGCCTGGACTGGCCAGCGTCGTCAGGGCTGGACGGAGACCCCCGTGAGGCGTTCGGCCTCGGTCCACAGGCGTGCCGCGACGCTCTTGTCCCGGGCGCTGCGGGGCAGGGGGACGGCCTTGGTCGGGCCGACCATGGACCAGCGCGGCCCGTAGTAGCCACCGGCGGTGGCGTCAGGGCTGGTAGCCGCGTACAGCAGGGGCTCCGCGCCCTGTTCCGGCGCCTGGGACGGAACGATCCTGTACAGCAGCGACTCCAGCAGTCCGGGCCGTCCGCCGTCCAGGGTCGGTCCGGAGGTCATCAGGTTGGTGCGGGTGTAGCCGGGGTGCGCGCCGGCCGACAGCAGGGGCCAGGCGTGCCGCGCGGCGAGCTCGGCCAGGTGGACCGTCATCAGCAGGTCGGCGAGCTTGGACTGGGCATAGGCCCTGGTGGGGCTGTAGCGGCGGGCAGACTGCAGGTCGTCGAAGTCGATACGCGCCCGGTTGGCCGTGCCGCTGCTCATCGTGGCGACCCGCGGGGCCGGGGCGGCCAGCAGGAGCGGCAGGAGCCGGACGGTGAGGGCGAACGGGCCGAGGAAGTTGCTGCCCATCTGCAGCTCGAAGCCGTCCGCGGTCTCCGTGCGGCGGGGCACGTTCATTACGCCGGCGTTGTTCAGGAGCAGATCCAGTGGCCTGCCGTCGGAGACCAGGCCGGCGGCGAAGGCGCGGACCGAGGACAGGTCGGCCATGTCCAGACGGCGGACCTCCACCCGGGCGCCGGGGAGCGCGGCGAGGATCTCGTCGCGTGCCTGCTCGCCCTTGGCCGGCGTACGCACCGCGAGCACGACGTGGGCCCCCGCCCCGGCCAGCCGCTTGGCGGCCTCCTTGCCGGTGCCGCTGTTCGCGCCGGTCACCACGGCGAGCTTTCCGTGCTGGTCAGGAACCTGGTACATGGCGAAACCCCATTACGTACTGCCGGTATCTTACCCACTCGACGATAGCGGACCGCCGGTACGTAAACAACGTACCGGCGGTTTGTAACATGGCGGGGTGACCTTCCAACGTGCCCGTACCGATGAGCAGCGCAGCCAGCGACGGCGCCAGATCCTGGACACCGCGGCCACGATGCTGACCGAGATGCCGGTCGCGAAGCTGAGCCTGAACGAACTCAGCCGCCGCGTCGGCTTGGCCAAGGCGAACGTGCTGCGCTACTTCGAGTCCCGCGAAGCCGTCCTGCTCGACCTGCTCGACGCCGAGGTCCAGGAGTGGGTCACCGAACTGGAGCGCGCACATCCGCCCGGTGACGGAACCGCACGCGAACGCGGGGACCGGCTGGCCGACATCCTGGCCGCCTCGATGGCCCGGCGCCCGGTGCTGTGCGATCTGCTCAGCGCGCAGGGCGCGGTCCTGGAGCACAACATCTCCACCGAGGCCGCCATCCGCCACAAGCACGCAGCCCGGCAGTCCCTGCAGAGCCTGACCCGGCTCGCGCTGCGCCACCTTCCGGAACTCGGCACCGAAGGCGCCGCCGGCCTGGTGGAGACGACCCTGCTGATGGCCATGACGGCCTGGCCGTGCAGCCGCCCCTCCGAAGCGATGCTGGCGGCCTACGCCTCCGACCCCGAACTGGCCGCCATGCGCCCGGACTTCACCGCCCTGCTGCGCCGCACGACGGCAGTGACCGCCTCCGGCCTGCTGGCTCGACACGAAACACGGAGCGGCGCCAGCCCGGCGACCCCCTGACCGACTGCGCTCACGACTGCGCTCACGTGTGTCACCACGCCGCACTCCCGCCCAGGGGGTCCCGTCCCCCTCTTCAGCCTCGCCACCGCGGAAGCGCCTGGTACGACCTGCGGCGGTGCTTCACGGGCGGTGGAGCCTGACCGCCAGGAAGAGCGGCTGCGTGTGGGTCTTGTCGTACCTTCGTGGGTCGACCCGCCGGGCCTCCTCCGTGGCTCTCGGCTCCACCAGTTCCTCCAGGACGAACCCGGCGCCCAGGAGTTCCCCGAGGAACGTCTCCAGCGTCATGCGCCGGTAGCGGAGGACACCGCTCCCGAAGGGCAGTTCGACCCGGTCGCCGGAGAAGTAGGAGCCGCCGAAGTACGTCCAGTCGCTCGTGGGGTGCGTGGTGGAGACCAGGAGCGTGCCGCCCGGGCGCAGAACGCGGCGGACCTCGGCGAGCAGCTGTCCGCGTGCCTCGACATGGTGGTAGACGAGGGCGAGCACGGCCAGGTCGAAGGCGTGGTCGTCCAGGAAGGAGAGGGGCTCCTCCAGGTCGTGGTGGTGCAGGGCGGTGCCGCCCCCGCTGCCGGCGAGGCGCGTCCGCGCGGCTGCCAGCAGGGTCTCGCTCCCCTCGACGCCGGCGACCCGCTCGGCGCCCCGCGCCAGGAGCTCGGCGGCGTAGTGGCCCGCGCCGCAGCCGAGGTCGAGCACCCGTCGTCCTCGTACGTCACCGGCCAGGCGCAGCATGGCCGCGCGGTCGGTGTGCGCGTTGTAGGCGCTGTCCGTGGCCTGTGCGGCGAAGTGCTCGCCCATGTCACCGTGGTACGCGGTCTCAGCTCTCACCCGGCCATCCTCGCAGCGGGCGCCCCCGCACCGCAGTCCCCCGTCGACAGCCGACGGGCCGGCGCCACCGGCCGGTGAGGCCGGTGCGCCCTCGGGCCGCCGGGCCGACGCGCCGCGCGCACAACCGGCCGTACCGCCCGGGTCACGTCCGCGCCCCGGCACTCGCGCCCTGATCGCCTAGACTCGACGGCGATGGCCACTTACTTCGACGTGCACCCCGACAACCCCCAGCGGCGCAGCATCAGCAGCGTCGTCGCCGGCGTCCGGTCCGGCGCGCTGATCGCGTACCCGACGGACTCCTGTTACGCGCTGGGCTGCCAGCTCGGCAGCCGCGACGGCATCGCGCGGATCCGGGCGATCCGCAACCTCGACGACCGGCACCACTTCACGCTCGTCTGCCAGAGCTTCGGGCAGCTCGGGCAGTTCGTGCGGCTCGACAACGACGTGTTCCGCGCCATCAAGGCCGCGACGCCCGGCAGTTACACGTTCATCCTGCCCGCGACCAAAGAGGTGCCGCGCCAGTTGCTGCACCCCAAGAAGAAGACGGTCGGTGTGCGGATCCCCGACCACGCGGTCACGCAGGCGCTGCTGGCCGAGCTCGGTGAGCCGCTGCTCTCCAGCACGCTGCTGCTGCCCGACGAGGACGAGCCGCTGACGCAGGGCTGGGAGATCAAGGAGCGCCTCGACCACCAGGTGGACGCCGTCATCGACTCCGGTGACTGCGGCACCGAGCCCACGACCGTCATCGACTTCTCCGACGGGGAGGCCACGATCGTGCGCCGGGGCGCCGGGGACACCGCGCGGTTCGAGTAGCCGGTCACGGCCCGGGGGCCGCCACCGCCCCGGGCCGACCGTCCTCACCAGGTGCTTCCGCTGCCGTACGGGGCGTAGAGGTCGAGGAGGCGGGTGCGGGCCGCGTGCAGCCGGTGGGCGACGATGCCGCCCACCCACTCGGCGATGTGCTGCCCGAACGCGGGGTCCCGCCGGCACAGCGCGCGGACGGCCGCGGCGTCGAACTGGTGGGCCCGTACGGGCGTCGTGGCCTCGGCTCCCAGGTGCCAGGTGTACGGGGCGTAGAGCCAGGACCAGCCGACGAGTTGCTGGTGGCCGAGGGTCTCGATGACGGCCGCGCGCCGGCCCGGCACGCGCAGGTCGAGGGTGACCGTGCCGGTGCGGACGATCCAGAACCGGTCGGCGTGCCCGCCCTCCTCGAAGAGCCGGGCCCCCTGCGGGAACGACACCTCCTCGGCGACGTCCCTCAGCTGTGCCTGGTCGGCGGCGGACAGGGCCCTCAGCGTGCTCGGCGGTGCGAGGTGCATGGCATGCCTCCAGAAGTGCGTGAGCGCCCGGCACGGGAGGAGCGCTCGCCCCCTTCATGGTGTGCCGGGACCGCCGCGCCCCCGTAGGGCCGTTCGGCCCGCGCCGAGGGCCGTACGGAGGTGACGCGCGGAGGCCGTACGGTCCCCGCGCGTCCCCGGGAAGCCCCCGCGCGTCCCGTCGAAGCCCCCGCGCGTCCCCGTGGGAGCCGGGAGCGCGGCTCAGCGCCAGCCGAAGCGGCGGTCCACCACGGCCGCGAACTCCTCCAGCGTCAGCACCTCGTCCCCGTTCTGGTCGGCGGCGTCGAACAGCGCCGAGGAGGCGTCGGCGTCCCCCACGCCCCAGAACGGCAGATCGCCGGAGGCCGCCAGGGAAGGGCCTTTGGCGCGCAGGGCGGTGATCACCTCCTCGCGGGTCAGGGTCCCGTTCTCGTCGAGGTCGAGGGCCTCGAACAGCTTCCGGGCCTTGTCACTGGTCACGTCGTCCTCATCCTGTCGTCGGCGCGGCGGGACCGTCCCGCCGCGCGCGCACGCGCTCATGAACCGCAACGTACGCCGCGCGGCGCCGGTTCCCCGTGCCGTCCCCCGGCCGTCTCCCGGCCGTCATCCGGTGGGGCCGGAGCGGGCCGCCGCCCGGGCGAAGTGCCGGGCCACCGCGTGGAAGGACTCCTTGGGCTCCCAGTGCCACCGTGCCGTCGGGTCGTCCTCGGTCCCCCAGATCGCCTTGGTGAGGGTGTAGCCGGCCATGTCGAGGTCGTAGCGCCGCTCGCCGCGGTGCGGCTGGTCCGGGGAGACGAACTCGTACACCATCGCCGCGTGCAGCTCCAGGTCCTCGAACACGTTCAGGACCTGGGTCAGGTACCGGGCCTGGGTGTGTTCGCTGCGCCGGAGGTCGCCGCGGACCTCCGGCTTGGGCTTGGTGTAGTCGACGACGTCCCAGCCCATGCCGCCCGCTTCGGGAGCGCCGTCGAAGGTGCAGGTGCCGCACTCGGTGACGGCCACGGGCCGGCCCCACTTCCGGTAGGGGGCGAGCTCGCGGGCGTAGCCGCTGGGATCGGCGAAGTACGAGTAGTAGTTCACGCTGACGATGTCGAACAGGGTCCAGTCGACGGTGTCGCCGAAGGCGGCGCCGTAGGTGATCGGCCCGTGGAACACCTTGCGGGCGGTCGCGGCTGCCCGCGGGATGAGCCGGTCGAGCTTGCGCTGCGCCTCCTCGGGGTCCCAGTTGCCCGCGATTATGTTCCTGACCCGTTCGTACGCGTTGTCGCCCGGGGCGATGCCGGGGACGAACAGCACGAACTCGCAGCCCACGCTCAGGTACACCCGGGCGCCCTGCCGCCGCAGCCGCTCGGCCTGCCGGCCGGTCTCGGCGAGGTGGTCGAGGATCTCGCGCTCGGGGACGTCCGCCAGGCGCGGCTGGAGCCAGACGTGCATGCCGTGCTCGGCCGCCTCCGCCGCGGTGGCGGTCAGGCGCTCCACGCCGGTGCCGTAGGCCACGAGCGAGTTGGCGTGCAGCGACCGCCGGATGGTGCGCACGTCGGAGCGCATGCGGGTGCTGTCCCACCCGGTGTGGGGTGTCTCGCCGTCCGTGCACTCGTACAGCACGCCCCGGTAGGTCAGGCCCCGGCGGGGCGGTGCCTCTCCCCCGGCCGGGCGCGGCGCCGCCGCGGCCGCCGGGCCGGTCAGCAGCGGGGCCGCCACCGTGGCGGCGCCCGCCGCCGCGGCGCCGGCGAGGAACCTCCCCCTGGTCATGCCCTCGTGGCCCATCCCCATCGCGTGCTCCCTCGGTCGTCGGCTGGTCGGCTCCAGCGTCGGCCGCGGGCGGGGCGCCTCACATCGGCATTCGGTTCCGCGGGCGGTAACCAAAGTCGGCACCGTGTGCGCCGGGAGGTCACCGCCGCGGGCCGCCAGGTGCTACTTCCGCGCGCGCTCCGGGGACCGTACGGCCACCGGGTCGGCGGGGGTCGGTGCCGGTGCGGTCCGCAGGGGCGGCAGGGGCGGTTCGACGAGCGGGCGGAACACCCGGCGGACGGGAGACGTCGACAGCAGCACCACCGCGGTGACGACGGCCGCGGACAGCAGGACCTGGCCGCGCGCGCCCAGGTCCTTCAGCGCCGGGTAGATCCCGGCGGCCTCGCCCGCGCGGAGCAGGAACCCGTGCAGCAGGTAGGGGTACATGGTGACGGCGCCCAGTGCCGTGAAGGGGGTACGCCGCCTCGGGACGCAAGCGAAGAAGGCCGCGACCAGGGCCGCGCCGGCCGCGAAGAGGGCGAGGCGCAGCGCCAGGTACGCCTGCCAGGACACGCCCAGGTCGGCGCGGCCCACGTCCATGGACAGCCAGTGGTCGTCGGGGCCGGGGGCGAGCCGGTACGCCACGGCCCCGGCGAGCACCAGCACCGGCACGGCGCAGCGGCGTGCCGTGCGGGTGGTCAGGAGCTCGAAGTGCCGGGGCCGCAGGCGCAGCCCGAGGACGAACCAGGGCAGGAACATCAGCACCCGGGGCAGGGCCAGGTCGTAGCCCATGGTGGTGAGCCCGGCGGTGAGCGAGACGAGGACGCTGACGGCCAGGGGGTAGCGCACGGCCCGCCACAGGGGCGTGCTCAGCCGCCACAGGAACAGCGCGACGAGGAACCAGCACAGATAGGTGGGCTCCGTGGGGGTGTACGCGAAGGGTTCGTCGCGTACCGCGCTGTTCGCCGCGGCGTACAGGGCCTCGAAGGCGAGGTACGGCAGGAGCACCGAGGAGAGCAGGCGGCGGACCTGGTCGGGCCGCGCGGTGAAGCGCTGCGAGAAGTAGCCGCACAGCAGGGTGAACGCCGGCATGTGGAAGCCGTACACCACGGTGTGGACGGCGCGCAGCGCGTGCGTGTCCGCGACGATCTGTTCCCAGGCGTGTCCGAGGGCGACCAGCACGATGAGGAGGAACTTCGCGTTGTCGAAGTACGCCTCGCGCGGGTCGCGGCCGGCCGCCCGGGTCACGTCGCCGACCTCGCCGGGGTCGCCGAGACGTCGCCGCGGGCCGTGGCGGCCGCGTCGACCGGCTGCCAGGGGGCGAAGCGGGCGCCCTTCCGCGGGGTCTGCGTCCAGTACAGCCGCCCGTCGAGGCCGAGCGCGGTGAGGACGACGCCGCCCGACCCGGTCGCGGTGCCCGAGGGGGCGCCGGCGAGGAGGAAGCCGGTGCGGCTCCACCGCTGCGGCCGCGGGTCCACCCCGGCCGGCAGCCAGGCGGTGGCGAGGTCCCCGGTGCTGGACCGCGCCGCCAGCAGGGCGTCGCCCCAGCCTGCGGGGGTGACGCTCGCCGGGCCGTAGCCGCCGGCGCCGCCCAGGTCGGTGACGCGGGCGGGTGCGCCGGCGCGGGTGCCGCGCGGGTCGCGGACGGGCGTCAGGTCGCTCGCGCGCAGGTGGGCGGTGCGGAGGTTGCCGGAGTGGGGGCGGCGGAAGTAGACGCGGACGCCGTCGCCGTCGGGCCGGACGGTGAGCGGGAGCGTGGTGGGCGGCAGCCCGGTGGCCAGCGGGCCGCGCACGGGACCGCCCGGCCGGTCCTGGACCCAGGCGAGGACCGTGTGGGGCGTGGCGGCGAGGACGTAGGCGCGGCCCGTGCTGTCGGTGGCCGTGACGGGGTCGCTGTGGACCGCCTTGCCGCCGAGGGCCTGCCAGGGTGCCCAGGTGCCGCCCGGCAGCCGGGTGCGGGCGGTGAGCTGGTGGGCGCTGTCGCGCAGGAACACCGTCGTGGCGCCGTCGGCGCCCACCGACACCGCGGGGGCGCTGATGTCGGAGGTGCCGACGAGGTCGGACTGTTCCGGGGTGCCCAGGGAGCGCCAGGGCCCGAAGGCGGAGCCCGGGCGGCGCTGCTCGGTGTAGCCGGCTTCCCGCTGGTAGGCGGCCGGGCCCGCGC
This sequence comes from Streptomyces sp. CC224B, assembly GCF_030010595.1. Classification (NCBI taxonomy): domain Bacteria; kingdom Bacillati; phylum Actinomycetota; class Actinomycetes; order Kitasatosporales; family Streptomycetaceae; genus Streptomyces; species Streptomyces sp. CC224B. The sequence continues at coordinate 60,259 of NZ_JASCXL010000034.1, forward strand.
CGAGGACGGTGCGGGTGCCGTAGACGGCGAGGCGGCCGTCGGGCAGGGCGACCGGCTGGATGCCCGCGTCGAAGCCGGTGCCGGTGAGGAAGGCGGGGCCGCTCCAGCGGGCCTGGGCGGCGCGGCCGCCGGTGCCGGCCGGGCGGTGCCACTGGGCGATGCGGCCGTCGAGGACGGCGAAGGCCGACAGGGTGCCGTCCTTGCCGGTCAGCAGCCAGTTGGTGCCGGTGTCGCCGGCGTGGTGGATGGTGTTGGTCCAGTTGCGCTTGGGGTGGGCGGCCACCTTGCGGTCGCCGCAGCCCGCGTCGTCCTTGCAGGCGTTCGGCGCGCCGCCGTCACCGGCGTACGTGTCGATGGTGCGGGCCTTGGACGCCCCGGAGGCCGGGTCGAGGGCTCCGGGCAGGCCGCCGTTGAAGTAGCCGATGTACGTCTGGACGGTGAAGTGGGGGCGCCCGCCGAGGGAGGCGTAGCGGGCGAGGGCCTCCTGGACGAAGCGGGCGCCGTAGCGGTGGTCCTGGTGGTCGGCGCACTTCAGGTTCCGGTCGAGGCGGCCGGGGGTGGGGTTCTGCATCCGCACCTGGGTGGGCCGGAAGCGCTCCAGGTAGCCGGTGAGGGTGCGGATGAGCTGCTCGCGGTCGTAGGCGAAGTTCCGGGCGACCGCGCCGCCGTGCGCGAGCTGGGAGCCGAGGGCGCGCACCCGTCCGTCCCACAGGCCGTGCAGGCTGTGCGGGCGGTCGCCGGTGATGCTGCCGGCCTCGTGCAGCAGCGTCCACACCAACTGGATGTGCGGGTGGCCCTGGAGCGTGTCCAGCTCGGCCTGGCCGCCGCCCGCCGTGGCGATGACGGTGCGCCGCCACGGGTGGGTGGCGTCGCCGGTGACCATCTCGGCGTAGGCGGCGCGGATGCCGTTCTGCCGGGCCTTGGTGTACTTGGCGTAGTCGCGCTCGGCGGGGAAGAGCCGGGGCTGCGCGTCCTTGCGCCGCGGGGCGTTGATGCCGTTGGCCTCGCCGGAGGTGAGGTAGATCGTGGTGAGGGGGCGGCCGCTGCGCAGGGACTGGCCGACCTCCGGGTTGAGGAAGAACAGGTCGTCGTCGGGGTGGGCGACGATCTGCACGACGGACTCCGCGGTCCTGGGCGCCCGCCCGGCGGCGGTCCAGGTGCCCGAGGGCGACACCGTGGTCAGGGCCGGGGGCTGGTGCTTCGGTCCGGCCGACGACGACGCGTCCCGGGCCCCCGAGGCGGCCGCCATCCCGACGGGGACGATCGCGCACAGCGCGGCGGCCGTGAGGAGGTCGCGACGGGTCGTGGGCGCGAGGCGGCGGACTCCGGAGAACATGAGATGGCGTGCTTTCTTTCTACGAACTGTTCATCGTGCTGCCGCATACCGGCCATATGGCCGAAAGCGGTATGTAGCGTCTTCTTGATCGCTCAGTGAGATGCCTGAGCGGCGCGGCGGGTTGTCTCTCGTGATCGTCATCACGCCCCTACCGCACCGACCTGGCCGGGAATCGTCCCGAGCGGCTGAGCGGCGATGAACTATGTCACGGTTTGCGAGGCCCGGTGCGGGGTGCTGCACTGAGGTCGGGGCGTACGCGGAACCGGTGGTGGCCGCCGGGCCCCGGTTCCGGCTGGTGAGGAGGCGCTCGTCCATGCCCGACGTCGACCGGGAGTCAGCCATGGCGGAGTTCGACCGGGGGCCGACGGCCTCGTTCGCCGCACTCCTCGAACAGGTGCCGGAGCCGCCCGTCGAGGACGCCTTCTGGTTCGACTGGGGGCCGGTCTTCCACCGCGGCCGCCTCGACGGCTCCGCCCGTGTGCTGATCGTGGCCTCGGACCCCGGGCCGACCGAGCGGATCGCCGGGCGCAGCCTGGTCGGCAACGCGGGCCAGCGGGTGCAGGGCTTCCTCACGAAGCTGGGCCTGACCCGCTCGTACGTGTGCCTGAACGCGTGGGCGTACGCGGTGCACCCCAGCCGGGCCCCGGCCATGAAGGACCGGCTCGGCGACCCGGACCAGCTCGCGTGGCGCAACGCCGTCTTCGACCGGGCGACGGGCCGGGCGCTCCAGGCGGTCGTCGCGATGGGGTTCATGGCGCAGGAGGCCGTGCGGCTGTGGAGCGGGCGGCCCCCGGTCCCGCTCGTGGAGGTCCCGCACCCCTCAAGCCACGACCCGGTGGCGCTGCTGAGCGCCTGGCGGGCCGCCGTCACCGAGCTGCGGGCGGTCGTGACGCCGGACGACGACGGGGACACCACCGGCCCGAACTACGGCACGGAGTTCCGGGAGTCCGACTACGGCGCCGTCCCCCGGCGTGACCTGCCCTTCGGCGCGCCCCGCTTCCTCGGCGACGACGCCTGGGTACGGGCTGGGGCGGGCGGGCCGCGGAACTCCGTGAGCCGCCCGTCGCCGGACGACAAGCACACGCTGATCTGGAAGGCACCGGGCTGATGGCGCTCGTCCTGCGCGGCACGGTGGTCACCTTCGACAGCGACCACCGGATCCTCGATCCCGGCGCCGTGTACGTGGGGGACGACGGGCGGCTCGCCGCGGTACGGCCCGCCGACCGGGCCGCGCCCGCCGGGTTCACCGCGGCCCCGGTGATCGACACGGGCGCGCTGGTCCTGCCCGGCCTGATCGACCTCCACAACCACCTGCTCTACAACACCCTCCCGCTGTGGGAGGCGGCCGGAGTCCCCTACCAGCACCACGACCGCTGGGTCGACGAGCGGCGCCCGCCCGACTACGCGACGTCGGTCACCTGGCCCGCCAAGGTGCTCGGCCAGGCGGCGCCCGAGGCGCTGCTCAAGTACGTCGAGGTGCGGGCGCTGGTGGGCGGGACCACGGCGGTGCAGGGCGCGCCGCTGTCGACGCGCCCCGTCGACGGCTGGCTGCTGCGGATCATCGACAACGAGAAGCTGCCCGCCGGTGCCGACATGGTGATGACGGCCGCGCTCCAGCTCGACGCCGAGGTGCTGCGCGAGGACCGGGCGCCCAGGCTCGACGGCACCCGGCTGCTGATCTACCACGTCGCGGAGGGCCGCCCCGGCTCGATCGTCCACCGCGAGTTCGAGGACCTGGAGCCGTGCCTGAGGCCGGGCCTGATCGGTGTGCACGGCACCGCGCTGACCGGGGCCGACTTCGCGAAGTGGCAGCGCTCGGTGCGGGCCGTCGACCCCGGGGAGAAGGGCACCGTCGTCTGGTCGCCCTTCTCGAACTACTGGCTGTACCACACGACCACGGACGTCGTGGAGGCGGACAGGAAGGGGCTGCGCGTCGCGCTCGGCTCCGACTGGTCGCCGTCGGGGACCAAGAACGTGCTCGGCGAGCTGAAGGTCGCCGACGCCGTCAACCGCCACGAGTTCGGCGGGCACTTCGGCGACCGGGAGCTGTGCGACATGGTCACCGCCCACCCCGGCGACGCGCTGGCCACCGCCTGGGGCCCGCAGGTCGGGCGCCTGGAGCGGGGCAGCGCCGCGGACCTGCTCGTCCTCGAACGCCACGATCCGGCGCGGGACCCGTACCGCAACCTGATCGACGCGACCGAGCGGCACGTCCGCCTGGTCCTGGTGCGCGGCCGTCCGTTCTACGGCACGCCGTCGCTGATGACCGCCGCCGGGGCGCGCGACACCAGCGCGCTCACGGTCGCCGGGGTCAGGCGCCGGGTGGCGGTGCGCGAGCCGGGGCGGGCCGACGCCACGCTCGACTGGCCCGGCGTCCGGCGCGCCCTGGAGAGGGTCCGGGCCGACCCGGTGGGCGCCTGGCGCGCCGCGCAGGACGCGCTCGCGGACTGGGGCGGGCCGCTCGACGACCCCGAGGCGCCGCTCGCCCTCTTCGGTGACATGCCCGAGGGCGACACGGGCGCCTTCGCCGCCGCCGGAGAGGTCCCGCTGGACCTGGTTGTCCCGCGCCTCGACCCGCTCGCCCACGACAGCGCCTTCCTCGCCACCGTGGCCCGCGCGGGCGTGCCGCAGCTCCAGCACCTCGCGGGCTACTACCCGTGAGCCGCGTGGTCGCCGAGCCCGCCCGCGCGCTGCCGGACTCGACCGGGCTCGCGGAGTTCCTGGAGCGGGCCGGGGCCGAGCCGCTGCCGCTCGCCGACCGCCACCGGCTCGTGGCCGCCGCCCGCGTGCTGCTCGAGGAGCTGTACGTCCACCTCCCGCTCAAGCGGGCGATGCACGCCACCGACCCCGTGCAGCGGCTGCGCCTCCTGGAGCGCCGGCTGCCGCCCCTGAGCGAGCTCCAGTTCAACGCCGAGCTCACGGACGTCTTCCGGGGCTTGCGCGACCTGCACACCGGCTACCAGCTGCCCGACCCCTACCGGGGCCACGTGGCCACGCTGGGGTTCCTCGTGGAGCGCTACGCCGACCCCGACGGGACGCCCCACCACATCGTCTCCAAGATCGACCCCGCGCTCGTGCACGCGGGCCTCGACGCGGGCGCCGAGCTGCGGTCCTGGAACGGGGTGCCGATCGAGCGGGCGGTCGAGCGGCACGCCGCCGCGCAGGCGGGCTCCCACCCCGACGCGCGCCTCGCCCGCGGCCTGGAGTCGCTGACGCTGCGCCCGCTGCGCACGGCCCCGCCGCCCGACGAGCACTGGGTGCTGCTGTCCTACCGCACCCGGGGCGGGCGCCTGCGCGAGACCCGTGTGCCCTGGCGCGTGCGGGCCGCCGAGCAGCACGCGGGGCGCGCCCAGGACCCCGTCCCGACCCTCGCGACGGGCCTCGGCATCGACGTCGGCGGCGAGGTCGCGCGCCACGTCAAACGGGACCTCTTCGCGCCGTCGCCGGCCCGCCGCCCGGCGGCGCGGACGCTGCGCGGCGTCGTCGGCCACCGCACGCTGCGCGTCCGGGGGCGCGCGTACGGGTACCTGCGCATCTTCTCGTTCAACGTCGCGGGCGCGCGCCGCTTCGCCGAGCACGTGGCCGGGGTCGCGGCGCGCGCCCCGGAGGGCGGGCTGATCGTCGACATCCGCGGCAACCCCGGCGGCCACGTCCCGGCCGCGGAGGCCGCGTTGCAGGTGCTGAGCCCCGCCCCCGTGGTGCCGGTCAGCTTCTCCCTGTCCACCTCCCGCGCCGCGCTCGCGCTCGCGCGCGCCCACCCGGGGTTCCGCGTCTGGGCCGCCTCGATCCACGCGGCGCTGGAGACCGGTGAGCTGTACTCGCAGGCCTTCCCGCTCACCGACCCCGAGGCCGTCGCCGCCGGGCTGCCGCGCCACCACGGCCCGAAGGTCCTGGTCACCGACGCGCTGTCGTATTCGGCGGCCGACGTCTTCGCCGCCGGTTTCCAGGACAACGGCCTCGGCCCCGTCCTCGGCACGGCGCCCCGCACCGGCGCGGGCGGCGCCAACGTGTGGACGTACGACCTGCTGCGCGTGTGGCTGCCCGAGCTGCTCGGCGACCTGCCGCGCGGCGCCGGCTTCCGCGTCGCGCTGCGGCGCGCCACCCGGGCCCGCGGCAACGTCGACGTACCGCTGGAGGACCTCGGCGTGCGGGCGGACGCGCTGCACCGGCTCACCGAGCGGGACGTCCTCGACCGCAACAAGGACCTCCTCGCGGCGGCGGCCGCGCTGCTCGCCGGGGACCGCGGTTGAGGGGGCCGCCGCCCGGCGGTGTCAGGACGCCGTGTCGCGGTCGGGTACCGCGCCGGCGTAGGTGGCCAGGCCCTCGGCCATGCGCCCCATGAAGCGGGTCAGGTACCAGCGCCAGAACGGGCCCGACAGGGGCAGTCTGGGCTCGAAGACGGCCGACCACGTGATGTCGGTCCCGCCGTGCGGCACCGGAGTCAGTTCGACGGTGCCGCGGTAGGAGCGGAACACCCCGCCGTCGTTCACGTAGCCGAAGCGCCGGCCGGGCACGAGCTCGACGACGCGTTCGCGGGCGACCGTCCGGCCGGTGCGGAAGATCCGGGTGTCGCCGACCTGCTGGGGTTCGAGCGGGTCGCCGCCGCCCTCGACGGCGGCGTCGTCGATCGGTGACCACGACGGCCAGGTCCCGGCACGGACGAGCACGGCGAACACGGTCTCCGGGTGCGCCGGGGAGCGGGAGGTGACGGTGTAGGTGTACGGCATGCCGCCACGCTAGGCCGGAGTCTGCGGCCCCGGACATGCGCGGGATTGCCGTCCTGCCGCTCCGGAATTGCGGTGCCCGGGGTGCGTGTCCTTGTGTCCGCCGTCGCCGTCGCCGTCGCCCGTACGGTGCTGCGGTACGGAGCCCGGTCGGTGGCGCGGCGCGGACGGGAGCAGCCCGGTCGGTGGCGCGGTGCGGACGGGAGCGGCCCGGTCAGTGGTGAGGGTGCGGGCGGGGGCGGCGCCCGGGCTCTGAGCCGGGTGCGCCCCTCACTTGTCGCGGTACGCCGACGGCCGGACTCCGACGTGTTTCAGGAAGGCCGCGGACAGGCTTCCGGGGCCGGCGAAGCCGCAGCGTTCGGCGATCCGGGCGAGGGTGAGGTCGGTGTCGGTGAGCAGCCGCCGCGCCTCCTCGATCCGCAGCCGGGTGAGGTAGCGGTGCGGTGTCTCACCGGTGGCGTCGCGGAAGACGCGGAGGAAGTGGTACACGCTCAGCCGTACGCCGGCGGCGATGTCCGCGAGCGTCAGCGGATCGGCGAGGCGCTCCCGCATGAGCGCGACGGCGTCGCGGACCGCCGCGTGCTCGGGGCCCGCCGGGGCGTGGCCCCGGCCCCGGGTCAGCAGGTGGGTCGTGAGGAACGCCGCGGCCGCCTCCGCGTACAGGTCGTCCGTGTCCCTGGCGGCCGGGAGGCCGCGCAGGAGGTGCTCCACCACCGTGTCCCCCGTGGCGAGGCCCGCCGCCAGGGCCTCGAAGTCGGGTGCGGGGCCGCCCAGTTCGGCGGCGGTCCGCTCCACCGTGGCCCGGGGTATGTGCACCTGGACGCTGTGCAGGGCCGCGGCCGCGTGGTAGCTGCGCACGGTGGACCGGCCGGGGACCATGAGTTCCAGGCGGCCGGGGATCCAGCGCCGCCGGGCGGCACGGCCCCCGCTGCGGGTCCGCATCGTCGCGTCGCCGCCGGTGCAGAGCACCAGGTGCAGGTCGGACACGCCGGGCAGCGGCAGGTCCTCGGCCCGGCGCGCGTGGGTGAAGCGCTGGACGAGCAGGGAGCGCCAGCCGGCGTCGTGCCAACTGCAGTAGGTGCGCCGCACGGACGCCGCCGTGTCGAACTCGGCGTACGGCGTGAGGTCGAAGTCGGGCGAGTCGAACACCCGGCCACCTTACGCTCGTCGGCCGTGGCGGCACGGCGGTGCGGCGCGCGTGCCCGCGCGGTGTCCGCCCTGCCCACGGGCGGGGCGGACACCGGCGGGACGCTCCGGGACCGCGCTCAGCCGGGCGCCCCGGGGCCTGGCCGGTGGCTCGCGAGGTGGCCCTTGAGGGTGAAGCCGGGCGCCGTGGCGTCGGCGGGGCTCACCTTGATCCCGCGGCCGAGGAGGCGGCGGGCGGCGATGTGGTCGGTGGGCCGGTTGACGGACTCGACCGCCCGCAGCTCCTGCCCCTCGAAGAGGAGCACCGAGTACGCGTCGGGGTACTCGCCGAGCACCACCTCGGTGTCGTACGCCTCGGCGAGCCCGGCGATCTGCACGGTCGTGGAGAACTGCTCGCTCCAGAACCAGGGCAGGTCGTCGTAGGCCCGCGGTGACCCCGTGAGCCGTTCGGCGACGAGCCGGGCCTGTCCGACGGCGTTCTGCACCGACTCCAGGCGCAGCCGGTTCCCGGAGCGCGCGTACGGGAACGCCGCGCAGTCGCCGACGGCGGAGATGTGCGGGTCCGCGGTCAGCAGGGACGCGTCGACCGTGATGCCGTCGCCCACCGGGAGCCCGGCCGCGGCGGCCAGTTCGGTGCGCGGGGCGACCCCGACGCCGATCAGGACCAGGTCGGCGGGCAGCCGCCGGCCGTCGGCGAGCTCGACCGCGTCCACGCCGCCGCGGCTGTTGCCGTGCAGGGCCGCCACGCCCTGCCCGAACAGCAGGCGGGTGCCCTCCCGTTCGTGCAGCCGCGTGAAGTGCGCGGCGCCGCGCGCGGACAGCACCCGGGCGAGCGGGCGGTCGAGCGCCTCGACCACCGTCACCGCGCACCCCGACGCGCGGGCCGCGGCGGCGCACTCCAGGCCGATGAACCCGGCCCCCACGACGACCATCCGCCGGGCCGAGGAGAGCGCCGTGCGCAGGGCGACGGCGTCCCGCGCGGTGCGCAGCGTGTGCACGCCGCGCAGCCCGGCGCCCGGCACGCCGAGCGCCCGCGGCCGGGCCCCGGTGGCGAGGACGAGGTGCCCGTAGTCGTAGCCGGAGCCGTCGGCGAGGCGGACGGTGCGGGCGGCCGGGTCGATGCCGGTGACGGTCCCCTTGACGAGGTCGATGGACTGGCGCACGTAGTAGGTGGCGGGCCGCAGCCAGAGCTGCGCCTCGTCCGCCGTCCCCTTGAGGTACGCCTTGGACAGCGGCGGGCGTTCGTAGGGCAGCGCGTCCTCGGCGCTGATGAGGGTGACGCGCCCCTGGTAGCCGAACTCGCGCAGGGACGCCGCCGTCTGGTAGCCGCCCTGGCCCGCGCCCACGACGACCACGGAGTCGGGCCGCTCGTCGTTGGCCATCAGTTCTGCCGCTCGGGCAGGTGGACGATCAGGCCGTCCAGGTCACCGGTCACGTCGAGCTGGCAGCTCAGCCTGCTGTTGGGCCGGCGCGGGCAGGCGGTGAAGTCGAGCATCTCGTCCTCGTCCGGCGCGGCCGGCGCCAGCTTGTCGAGCGTGGTCTCGTCGACGTACACGTGGCACGTGGCGCACTGCGCGTTGCCGCCGCACTGGGCGACGATGCCGTCGACGTCGTTCAGGACGGCGCCGCGCATGACGCTCGTGCCGAGGGGGACCTCGAGGGCCTGCTCGGTCCCGTCGGCGGCGACGTACGTGATCTTGGGCATGAGTACTCCTCGGAGGCACCCGGCCGGGCGCGAGAGCGCGCGGGGGCGACGGGTGCCGGTCACAGGGACATCGGATCGTGGTGCGGAAGGCGCACCGATGCTGCCGGGGCCGGTGGCGGGGTGGTGCGGATGGCGCACCGATGCCGCCGGGGTTGGTGGGGGACGCGACACCCCTGCCAACTCACCCGTGCGCTCCGGCCGTTCGGACACACCACATCCTCGGCCGGGGACGACGGCAGCGCGTTGGAACGTATCAGAGGAGGTGTCCGCGCGCCAGGACGGACCGGGGGGCGCGGTCGCGGCGCGCGTCGGGCAGGCGGTGGGTCATGAAGGGCCTGCTGGTGGTGAACTCCCGGAACTTCCGGGCGGCTTCGGACAGGTAGGCGTCGCGGTTCCACACCAGGGTGAGCACCCGGTGGCAGCCGGGGGCGTCCACGCGCACCCAGGCGACGGGGACGCGCGTCTCGGTGCCGGCCCTGCGGGACACCGCCGGGATGAGGCCGATGCCGAGGCCCGCGCTGATCATGTCCTGGCTGGCGGCCGGCTCGTTCCCCTCGCAGGACAGCCGGGGCGTCAGCCCCTCGGCGGCGAACAGCCGGTCGAGCAGGGCGCGTTGCCAGTGGCCGGGGCGGGTGGTGACGAAGGGCTCGTCGGCGAGCTCGCGGACGGTCACGCTCTCGCGCCCGTCGAGCCGGTGGCCGTAGGGGACGGCGAGCAGCACCTCTTCGCGGGCCAGCTCCACCGACGCGAGGCGCGGCCCGGTCAGCGGCTGCGAGGCCACGCAGAAGTCGACCTCCCCGGCGCGCAGCCGGCGGTCCATGTCCTCGGCGTCCGACTGGAAGAGCCGCACGTCGGCGCGGGGGTGGGCGGCCCGGAAGCTGCCGAGCAGCGGGGTGACCGTCAGCAGGGTCTCGGAGGCGACGCGGACCCGGCCGAGCCCCGTGTCCCGCGCCTCGCGCACGGCCCTGCGGCCGTCGTCGAGCTCGCTGAGGGCGCGGTCGACGTGGCGCAGGAACATCTCGCCGTACTGGTTGAGCCGGATGCGGCGGCCCTGCCGGTCGAAGAGCGGTGACCCGAGGTCGGCCTCCAGGCGCGCGATGGAGCGGCTCAGCGAGGGCTGGGCGACCCGCAGTTCCTCCGCGGCGCGGCTGATGTGCTCGTACCGGGCGACGACTTGGAAGTAACGCAACTGCAGCAGATCCACGGCTCACCTTCACTCATGCCTTCGGCGTCATCATCACATAGCAAAACTGGTCGTGGAACGCATGAGCGCCTCTCCCTACGGTCTTCACCAGGGCCACCGCGCAGGTGGGGACCGTCACGGCCGCCACCTGCACACGCGACGCGGGGGCCCGCCCTTGCCCATCCGCACGACTGCCCCCGTCCGCACGACTGCCCGTTCCTCCTGTCCGCCCGTTCCCCCTGTCCGCCTGCCCCCCCGTCCACCTGCCTCCCTGTCCCCCGACCCCGGAAAGGCCACCCCATGAGCGCTGCGGATCTGGCGCGACTGCAGTTCGCGGCCACCACCGGCATCCACTGGCTGTTCGTGATCCTCACCATGGGGCTCGTCCCCCTCGTGGCGATCCTGCACACCCGGGCCGCGTTCACCCGCGACCCCGCCGCAAGGGCCGCCCGGGAGCGCATGACGCGCTTCTGGGGCCAGCTCTACATCATCAACTACGCGGTCGGCATCGTCACCGGCCTCGTCATGGAGTTCCAGTTCGGGCTGAGCTGGAGCGGCCTGAGCAAGTTCGCGGGCAATGTCTTCGGGGCGCCGCTCGCGCTGGAGACCCTCATCGCCTTCTTCGCCGAGTCCACCTTCCTCGGCATGTGGATCTTCGGCTGGGGCCGGCTGCGCCGCGGCGTGCACGTCACGCTCATCTGGCTGGTGGCCCTGACCGCGTACGCGTCGGCGTACTGGATCCTCGTCGCCAACGGGTTCATGCAGCACCCCGTCGGTTACGAAGTCCGCGACGGCGAGGCCTACCTGACCGACTTCGGGGCGCTGCTCACCAACCCGAGCGCCCTGCTGGCCCTCGCCCACGTCACGCTCGCCGCGCTGACCACGGGCGGTGTCTTCGTCGCCGGGATCAGCGCCGTGCACTGCCTGAGGGGCGCGAAGGCCATGGACCAGTTCCGCGGTTCCCTGCGCCTGGGCGTCTGGGTGGCCACCCTCGCCTCGTTCTTCGTCATCATCGTCGGGGACCTCCAGTTCCCGCTCCTCGACCGGACGCAGCCGCGGAAGCTGGACGCCCTGGAGGACGGCGGCGCGCCCTGGCACCTGTGGCTGCGGATCTCCATGGACACGATGACGATCATCGGCAACACCGTCTCCACCATCACCCTCGTCGCCGTCCTGCTGCTGTGGAAGGACTGGCTGGTGCGGTGGCGTCCCCTCGCGTACCTGATGGCCGCGATGATCCCGTTCCCCTTCATCGCCTCGGCGGGCGGCTGGGCCTTCCGCGAGGTCGGTCGCCAACCCTGGCTGGTGTACGGGGAGTTGCGGGTCGACGATGCGCTGTCCCCCGTCGGGACGGCCTCGCTCGCGGTGTCCTGCGCCCTGTTCATCACGCTCTTCGTGGCGCTGGCGGCGGTGAACTGGACGCTACTGGTCCGCTTCGCCCGGCGCGGCCCGGAGGCGACGCAGCTCGGCGCGACCGAGCCGCTCCCCGACGACGTACCCGGGGACGGCTCCGGCGACGCGCCTGGCGGCGGCACCGGCGAGAAGCAACCGGTGCCGGCCTTCTGAGCCCGCTCCGCAGGCACCCTTCCGCGAAGGAGAGTTGAGCGCAATGAGTCTGGAGACCTTCTGGCTGGCCCTGCTCGGGCTGCTGCTCGCCGGGTACTTCGTGCTCGGCGGATACGACTACGGCGTACAGATGCTGCACCCGTTCCTCGGCGGCCGGAGCGGCGGCCCGGGCGCCGGGGAAGCGCCCCGGGCCCCCGCCGCCACCGGTCCCCCGCCCGCCGGCCGGAACGCCGCCCTCGACGCCATGGCCCCGTTCTTCCTGGGCAACGAGGTGTGGCTGGTCGCCTTCACCGGCGTCCTGTTCGGCGCCTTCCCGCACCTGGAGGGCAGTCTGCTCTCCGGCCTGTACCCGCTGATCGTGGCGATCCTCGCCGGGCTCGTGGTCGGCAACGCCGCCGTCCAGCTCCGCGGCCGCGCCCGGGGCCCGCGCGGCCGCCGGTGGTGGGGCGCCCTGATCGCGTGCGGCGGGGCGCTGCCCGCCCTGTGCTGGGGCCTCGTCCTCGGCCTGCTGCTGCACGGCGTGCCCCGGCGGGCCGACGGGAGCTTCCACGTGGGGCCCGGCGAGGTGCTGACGCCGTTCGTGCTGGCCTGCGGGGCGACCACCGCGCTGCTGTTCGCGGCGCACGGGGCGGCCTTCGTCGCCCTGCGCTCCGCCCCAGAACTCGCCGCCAGGGCAGGGAGTTTGGGTACGACGCTCGTACGGGCGACCGGCGCCGTGGGCTGCCTCCCGCTGCTGCTCACGCTCTTCGGCGCGGGCGCCTCCCCGGTCAACCGCGCGACGTCGGCCGTCCTCGCCGCCCTGCTGGCTGCGGCCCTCGCCGGAGCCTGGTGGTGCCTCTCGCGCGGGCACCGCGCCCGGGCGTTCGCCGCCACCTCCGGCGCGGCGCTGCTGCCCGTGGCACTGGTGGGCGCGGGGCACTACCCGTACGTCCTCAAGGCGTCGGCGGGAGGCGGGATGACGCTCCACGAAGCCGTGACGGACTCCGCCACCCTGACGGTCCTGACCGCGTTCGGGGTCGTACTGATCCCGGTGATCCTCGCCTACCAGTCCTGGAGCTGGTGGGCGTTCCGGGGGCGCACAGGGCGCCGCCACCCGAGCTACTTCTGAGCCGCGGCCGCCGCACCGGGCCGGAGCCGCCCCGCGCGACAGCCGCCTCCGCGTGCGGCGACCGGCCCCGTTGTGACGGCGGCCGGCCCCGTTGTGACGGCGGCCGGCCCCGTGCGCGGCGGGAGCGGCCCGCCTCGGGGCCTGAGCCCCCGGTGCGCCGACCCTCACCTGTCCACCCGCCGCGCGACGCCACTCCCCCGACGAGAGGTCCCCCACCATGAAGCCCGTCGAACGCCGCCTGCTGCGCGAAGTGCCCGTACTGCGGCGCCACTTGACGACCGCCGCGGCCCTTGCGCTGCTCGGTGCCGGGCTCGTCGTCGCCCAGGCGGTCCTGCTCTCGGCGGTCCTCGCGGACGGCTTCGCCGGGCACCGGCCGCGGGCCGCGCCGCTGGTGGCCCTGGGCGCCGTCATGGCGCTGCGGGCCCTGCTGTCCTGGGTCCGCGGCGTGCTCGCCGGGCGCGCCGCGGCCGACGCCAAGCGCGCGCTGCGCGACCGGGTGACCCAGCGGCTGCGGCACACCGGTCCGCCGCGGCTCGCGGCCGGGGACCACGGCGGGACGGCCACGCTGCTCACCCGCGGTCTCGACGCCCTGGACCCGTACGTGGTGGGCCGGCTGCCCGCGACGGCGGCCACCGCCGTGGTGCCCCTGACGGTCGTGGCCTGGCTGTGGTGGACCGACTGGACCTCGGCGCTGGTCGTCGTGGTGACGCTGCCGCTCATCCCCGTGTTCGGCGCGCTGGTCGGCCTGCACACCGCCCGGCGCACGGCCCGGCAGTGGCGGTTGCTGGCGCGCCTCGGCGGCCACTTCCTCGACGTGGTGACCGGGCTGCCGACGCTGCGCGCGTTCGGCCGCGAGCGGCACCAGGCGCGGGTGGTGGGCGAGATGGCGGACGCCCACCGGCGGGCCACCGTGCGCACGCTGCGGGTGGCGTTCCTGTCGTCCTTCGTCCTGGAGACGGTCGCCACCCTGTCCGTCGCCCTGGTGGCCGTGCCGGTCGGGCTGCGGCTGCTCCACGGCGGGGTGGACCTGCGGACGGCGCTGACCGTGCTGTTCCTCGCGCCCGAGGCGTACCTTCCGCTACGAGCCGCGGGCGCGGCCTTCCACGAGAGCGCCGAGGGCGTCGCGGTGGCCGAACGGGTCTTCGCGCTCCTCGACGAGGAGGAGCCGCGGCGGCAGCCGGAGGAACGGCTCGGGCAAGTACCTGGGCAGACACCACGGGGTGCGTCGGAGGGGGCGCGGGATACGCCGAGGGGGGTGCGGGGTGCGCCGAGGGGGGTGCAGGTTACGCCGAAGGGGGCGCGGGTTACGCCGAAGGCGGTGCCCGCCGCCCGCACGGCTCCCCTGCGCCTGGAGGGCGTCACGGTCCGCCACCCGGGCCGGGCCGCGCCCGCCCTGTGCGCGGTGTCGCTCCACGTACGGGCCGGGGAGCACGTGGCCCTCGTCGGCCCGAGCGGCGCGGGCAAGTCCACGCTGCTCGCGCTGTTCCTCGGCTTCGTGCCGCCCGCGTCGGGCCGGGTCACGGCCGGCGGCACCGACCTGGCGCGCCTGGACCTCGACGCGTGGCGTGCCCAGGTGGCGTGGGTGCCGCAGCGGCCGCACCTGTTCGCGGCGTCCGTCGCGGACAACATCCGCCTCGGGCGGCCGGACGCGAGCGACGCCGAGGTGCGGCGGGCGGCCCGCGCCGCCGCGGCCGACGGCTTCGTCGAGGAGCTGCCGCACGCGTACGACACCGTGCTCGGCGAGCGCGGCGCCGGGCTCTCCGCCGGGCAGCGGCAGCGGATCGCGCTGGCCCGGGCGTTCCTCAAGGACGCCCCCGTGCTGCTCCTCGACGAACCGACCGCCCACCTCGACCCGGAGAGCGAGGCCGCCGTCACGCGCGCCACGGTGGACCTCATGCGCGGCCGCACGTCCTTGGTGGTCGCCCACCGCACGGCCCTGCTCCCGCACGCCGACCGGGTCGTGACCGTCCGCGCGGGCCGCCTCACCTCCGCACAGCCGTGGGAGGACCTGGCAGGCCTTGCCGGTCCTCCGGAGGTCCTGATGGCACCTCAGGAACACCTGGCGGGACCGCAAGACGGCCGGGCGGAACCGGGGGAAGGCCCGGCGGAGCCGCGGAAGGGCCTGGTGGCCCCGTGACCGGCACGTCCACCCCCGCCCGCGGGCGAGGCACACCCCGCCCGCACACACACCCCGCACCCCGCGCCCGCACCGGGCCCCGCAGAAAGGCCGATCGCGTCATGGCCCTGCCCGTCACCGCGGCTCGCGGTCCCCGCCCCACCGCCCGGCTGCTGCGGCACCTGCTGCCGTACCGGCGCGTGCTGCTGCCCGCCGCGCTCGCCGCGGCCGGCACCGAGCTGGCCGGGGCCGCGCTGACCGCCACCGCCGCCTGGCTCATCACCCGCGCCGCCGAGCAGCCGCCGCTCGCCTCCGTGAGCCTCGCGATCGTCGCGGTCCGCGCCCTGGCCCTGGGGCGCGGGGCGCTGCGCTACGCCGACCGGCTGCTCGGCCACGACGGCGTCCTGCGGGCCGTCGCGGGGTTCCGCGTCCGGGTGTACGAGGCGCTGGTGCCGCTCGCTCCGGCGGGCACCCCCGCGTTCCGCGACGGCGACCTGCTGACCCGCCTGGTCGACGACGTGGACGCGGCCCAGGACCTGCTCCTGCGGATCCTCCTGCCCGCCACAGCCGCCTGCGCGGTCGCCGCGGCCGCCACCGGGACCGCCCTGGTGCTGCTGCCGGGGGCGGGCGTCCTGCTCGGGGTTGCGCTGGCCGGGACGGGGCTCCTCGTGCCCGCCGCGGTGCTCGGGGCGTCCCGCCGGGCGGGCCGTACGGAGAAGGCGGCCCGCGCCGAACTGGCGGCGCTCACCCTGGACCTGACCCGGGGAGCGGCGGACCTGGCCGCGTACGGGGCCCAGGACCGCGCCCAGGAGCGGCTGCGCCGGGTGTCGGCGCGGATCGCCGCGTGCGAGCGCCGCAAGGCGCTGACCACCTCCGCGGCCGCGGCCGTGGTGCTGCTGCTCCAGGGCGCGGCGACGGCCGGTGTCGTGGCGCTCGGGCTGCGGGCGCACGCGGCCGGGGCGCTGCCCGCCGTGCACCTGACCGTCCTCGCGGTGCTCGCGCTGGTGTCCTTCGAGGCGCTCGCGCCGTTGCCCGCGGCCGCCCGCCGCCTCGGTGACGTACGGGCCTCCGCGCGCCGGCTGGCCGCCCTCTTCGACACGCCGCCGCCGGTGACGGACCCGCCCGCCCCGGTGCCCCTGCCGGCCGCCGGGCCCCTCGGCGTGGAGATCACCGGCCTGCGGGTGCGGCACCGGCCGGGCGGGCCCCCGGCCCTGGACGGGGTGGACCTGCGGCTGCCGCCCGGCCACCGGGTCGTCCTCGTGGGCGCCAGCGGCTCGGGCAAGTCGACGCTGCTCGCGGCCCTCATGCGGTTCGTGCCGTACGAGGCCGGGAGCGTCCGCCTGGGCGGGCGGGAGCTGCGCGACTGCGCGGCGGCCGACGTACGCCGGGTGATCACCGGCATGACGCAGGACGCGCACCTCTTCCACACCACGATCCGCGCGAACCTGCTCCTGGTTCGGCCCGGCGCCACGGACGCCGAGCTGCGCGAGGCGGCGCGCCGGGCCCGGCTGCTGGAGTGGATCGAGGCGCTGCCCGCGGGCTGGGACACCGTCGTCGGCGGGGACGGCGCCACCCTGTCGGGCGGCCAGCGCCGCCGCCTGCTGCTGGCCCGCGCGCTGCTCGCCGACCCGCCCGTCCTCGTCCTGGACGAGCCCACCGAGGGCCTCGACCCGGCCACCGCCGCCGCGGTGCTCGCCGACGTCCTCGACGCCACCCGCGGCCGGACCACGCTCCTGGTCACCCACGAGCGCGCGGGCCTCGCCGCCGCCGACGCGGTCGTGACCCTCGACCGGGGCCGGGTCGTGCCCGGCCCGGGAGCCGGGCCCGGTCCGGCGGTGGTCACTGGGGCAGGGGGCGGTCGTCCACCACGTGCTTCATGACCAGCGTGGAGGTCAGGCGGTGCACCCCCGGGAGTATGGCGAGCTGCTCGTCGTAGAGGCGCTGGAAGGCCGCCAGGTCGGCGGTGGCGACCCGCAGCAGGTAGTCCGGCTCGCCGAACAGGCGCTGGGCCTGGATCACCTGCGCCACCTCGGCCACGGCCTTCTCGAACGCGATGACGGTGTCGCGGTCCTCCCAGCGCAGCGTGACGAACACGAGCGCCTCGAAGTGCAGGCCGAGCGCCGCCGGGTCGACCACCGCCCGGTAGCCGCGGATCGCGCCGCTCTTCTCCAGGTCCCGTACGCGGCGGTGGCACGGGGAGACGCTCAGCCGCACGCGGGCGGCCAGCTCCGTCACCGTGAGCCGGCCGTCCTGCTGGAGCTCGGTCAGAATCTTCCGGTCAAGGGCGTCCATGGAGAAGATTCTCCCTCAGTACAGGGCGCTGCGAGGTAAGAACAGAAACACTTTCGAGCCCGCAACTCCTAACCTTCCCTCTCGGAAAACACATGATCACAAGGCCTCGGGTCGCCCGGGGCCCGAGAGGGAAGAGGGATCGGTTCAGCATGGACACGGGTACGGTGGCGGCGTTCCTGGCGGTGGACCTCCTGCTGGTCGTCACGCCGGGGGCGGACTGGGCGTACGCGATCGCCGCGGGGATGCGGGAGCGGTCGGTGGTCCCCGCGGTCGCCGGCCTCGTCCTCGGGTACGCCGGTTACACGCTGCTCGCGGTGGCGGGCCTGGTCGTGATCGTGGCCGGCTCGACGACCCTGCTGACGGCGCTGACCGTCCTCGGCTCGGTGTACCTGGTGTGGCTCGGCTGGAGCGTCCTGGCGAGCCCGGTGAGCCCGCAGGCCGCCGCCGAGCCCCTGGCCGCGTCCCGCTGGCGGATCGCGTGGAAGGGCGTCGGGACCAGCGGCCTCAACCCGAAGGCGCTGCTGCTGTACTTCTCGCTGTTCCCGCAGTTCATCCACCCCGACGCGGCCTGGCCGGTGGCCGCCCAGAGCGGTGTGCTCGGCACCCTGCACATGGCGAGCTGCGCCGTGGTCTACCTGGGCGTCGGCGCGCTGGCGGGGATCGTCCTGAAGGCCCGGCCCTCGGCGGCCCGCGCGGTGACCCGCGCCAGCGGCGTCATGATGATCGGCATCGGCGCGTTCCTCCTCGCGGAGCGCCTGGCCGGGTGACCGCCCCCGCGCTCGGCCGGAGGCCACGAACACCGCCTGAGGCGGGTCTTGAACGGAGGTCGCGGCGCGGATCACGGCTCCGTGGGGTCGGCGGCCCCGCGCCCCCGGCGCGAGGCGGCGTACGCGGCCTCCCGGAGCCCGCTGAGCCAGGCTGTCGGCCGCAGGTGGGGAAGGCGGTTGAGGTAGGGGTCGTACGCGACGCGGTCGTCGGGCGGCCGGTCGTGGAGGGGGCCGGTGGTGAGGGTGCCCAGGGCCCGCCAGGCCCGGCCGGGCGGCGCGGCGCACAGGTCGAAGGCCAGGGGCTCGGCCTCCACGGCCGCGCGCAGCCTCGCCAGCGTGTTGGGGACGAGGGGCGAGGTGACGACGGGGTGGACGGCCAGCAGTGCTTCTTGGCCGCCGATCCGGTAGGGCAGCAGGGTGGAGTACGGCCCGGCCAGGGCGTCGAGGCGCGGCAGCGGCAGGTGCCGGGTCCGCCGTCCGCTGCCGCTGCTGGTGAGCAGCAGGTCCAGGAGGCTGCCCGGCCCGTCGGCGTCGTACACGCGTACCGCGAGTCCCAGGGCGTCCGGCAGCCTGCCGGGCAGGCCGACGGCGCGTGACCAGCGCAACCTGACCGCGTACTCGCCGGGCTCGTCGAGCCACGGCTCGCCCCAGGGACGGCCGGTCGGCCGCACGGTGAGCAGGGCGTCGCAGGTGACGCCGTACGGGTGCAGGGCCGGGGCCTGGCGTCGGCGCGCGACGCGCTGGGCCAGGCGGGCCGCGAGACCCGCGCCCGTGGGCCGGCGGGCGCGGGCGTCCGTGGTCCCGTCGGGCAGCGCGGTTTCGTCGGGTGGCACGGTCCCGTCGGGTGGCACGGTTTCGTCGGGTGGCACGGTCCGCTCCTTCCGGTCGTGCGCGGCGGGGGCGGGCCGGGTCACTCGCTGTTCTTCTGGATGAGGTTGTCGTAGCTGAGTTGCATGACATCGGCGGCCGCCAGGGCGGTGACGCCTCCCGTCACGGCCCGGGTGGCGCGCGGCCACAGCAGATGGGCGCCGGTGAGGGTCGCCGTCATCCAGACGCTGAGGCAGAACGGGCAGGTGACGAGCTCGCCCACGGTCGACCTCGCGGCGCCGCCCCGCGCCTCCTCGCTGACCTCGGCGGGGCCCGTCGCCTCCTCGTAGCGGGTGAACGGCGCCCGCAGCGGGCTGGTGACGGAGCCCTTGCTGATCAGGCGGCTGAGCCGGAAGGTGGCGGCCGCCGTGAAAAGGACGTCCAGGGGGTCGTGGCGGTCCGGCAGTTTCGCCTTGCGCACGCCGACGGCCACGCCCCAGGCCGCCGTGTAGGCGCCGAACGCGGCGACGGCCGCCAGGTGTCCGCGCAGTCCGCGGTTCTCCTGCGGGGAGTAGGCCCTGCCCACCTGCCGGAGCACTTCTTTCACCCGTTGCACAGGGGTGTTTTCCCTTCACACTCGTGGTCCACGGCGGCCCCCGCCGCGTGCCGTCGTCGTCGCGCTCGCTGTCCGGCGCCGGGAGTTCCGGTACTCGTACGCGTACAAGTACGAGTACGCGTGCTCCTGGCGTCGCGAGCCGCTTCGTACGGCGGGTCGGCTGTGTGCGCCCCTGGTGTGTCCGTTCCTCCGTGGGTGCCGGCGGAACCGGCGCGGAGGCGGACGTACGCGGGGCGCGTGGGGTTCCGCGCGTGCTGACGTCCTGGGAGACCGTCCCGACCCTCCCGGCGGCGGCGCGGGCCACCGCGCCGGTACCAGCGTAGGCAGCCCTCGCCTGTCGCTCCCGGGGAACTCTCCGGGGAACTTCCCGGTGAGCTCCCCGGGGAAAGGGTCGTGGCGGTCATGGGCGCCGGGTATCCGCCGGGCGGCCGTGGAAACGGCCGAGCGGGCTCGGAACGCGACATCTGCGCCCTGGTGGTGCGACAGGCGTGCGCTGTGGCGCGGGCGGGGACCTCGTCGGCCCCCGTACCGCCATCCGGGTGACCCGGCGGTGACGGGCGGACGCGGTCCCGGCGGATGTGGTCCCGGCGCGCGGTCGCGGCCCGTGTGGTCCCCCGGCGTGCGCGGGGGCGCCCGCCGCTCACGGCGCCGCCGTCTCGCCGGTGACGAGGGCGGTGACCGCCGCCACGCCGCCCTCGGCGAAGGCCTGGCGCTGCCGGTC